>CAYXIX010000021.1:0-22408 GCA_964465405.1 uncultured Parabacteroides sp.
AGCTAAGCTCAAAGCGCGTGAAAAGGCCCGCAAGGAGACTTTAAAGGCAAAAGAAAAAGAAGCAGAAGAAACGGCGTTTCTGCTATCTTGAGAATCTATTTGATAATTTTTTCAAGTCCTGCGAGGTTCCGGGCGACATCGGCATCCGTCACTTCATAGTTCGTCAGGTCGCCCGCCAAATATTGGTCGTAAGCGGTCATGTCAATCAGCCCGTGACCGGAAAGGTTAAACAAGATGGTGCGCGGTTTCCCCGTCACTCAACATACCATATGCGCATGAGTTTCATGCGGAACAGCACCATGCTGTCATAACACGGGCGACCTGTGGCAGAAAAATCCTTGCCATAAGCCGGTTCAATCAGACTGCGCAGGGCAGACCGGTCCATCACGGCGGTTATCCGGTTGAAAAAAATCCGATTTCACCTTACGCCTTTGCAACTGCAAGTCACCAAAACTCATTTGGGAAAACACTCCTTTGGTTTACAGATGTTTTACTGCGATTACTTCCACTTCGACCAGACCGCCTTTTGGTAACGTCTTGACGGCGACAGCTGAACGAGCAGGGAAGGGCTCCGTAAATTGATCGGTGTAGACCGCATTCATGGCGGCGAAATCTTGCATGTCGGCAAGAAATACAGTTGTCTTGACGACATCTGCCATCTCAAAACCGGCTGCGGCGAAGATGGCTTCCACGTTACGGAAGGCTTGGCGGGTTTGTGCTTCGATGCCTCCTTCGGCAAATACGCCAGTGGTTGGGTCTAAACCTAACTGCCCGGAGACAAAAAGCATATTGCCTGCTTGTATCGCTTGGCTATAGGGCCCGATAGCGGCAGGGGCATGAGGTGTTGTGATTACTTTTTTCATGTGATATATTTTATAGTTGTTCGTTCATGCGTTGGCGGACTCCCTCGTAGATAAGGATAGAAGAGGCGACAGATACATTCAGCGATTCAATATGCCCGAAAAGGGGGATTTTAATCATCTCGTCGCATATCCGAAGGTTATCGGTTGCAACTCCTGTATCCTCTGCGCCCATAACGATTGCAGTGGGACCGTTATATGAAATGTCCGTGTAATGCTTGCTGGCTTTTTCGCTTGCGGCATATACTTTAATTCCTGAATCTTGCAGAAAGCGAATTGCCTGCGTGATGCTTTTTTCTTTACACACCGGCAGTGAGTGCAGAGCCCCTGCTGATGTTTTGATGGCGTCAGCGTTTACCGTCACGCTGCCTTTGGCAGGGATGACAATCGCATCGACACCGGCACATTCACACGTGCGGGCAATCGCACCGAAGTTGCGGACGTCCGTGATGCCGTCAAGCAAAAGAATGAAAGGGTCTTTTCCTTGTTCGTAAAGAAAAGGAATGAGGTCTTCTAAATGTTGATAAGTGACAGCAGAAATGAAGGCGATAACTCCTTGATGATTTTTTCGCGTCAGCCGGTCTAACCGTTCGCCCGGTACGCGTTGGACTTGAATGTTTCTGCCTTTTAGCACTTCAAAAAGTTCTTTGGACAAATTTCCTTGCAAATCCCTTCTGATTAATATCTTATCGATATCCTTACCGGCCTGAATCGCTTCGATGACAGCACGAATACCAAATACCAATTCATTCTCTTTCATGAGTTTCTCTTTTTTTGTCGCAAATGTACATAATAAAATAATGTTGTTACAAAGTCACGTCTTGCCATTCAGAAGCTAATCCCTTATTCCTAAAAGCTCTTTTGCATTGGCCATAGAAATGTCTGTAAGCGAGGCTCCGCTTAGCATACGGGCTATTTCTTTGATGCGTTCTTTAGAATTGAGCTTCTTGATGCAAGTGACTGTTTGGTTGTCTTGCTCTTTTTTATAGACAAAATAGTGATTCTTCCCTTTCGCCGCTATTTGTGGAAGGTGAGTAATGGCAAATACTTGCATTTTGTTGCCTAATTCCTGCATGATGTTTCCCATCTTGTCTGCGATATCGCCCGAGATGCCCGTGTCGATTTCGTCGAAAACAATTGTAGGCAGGGCCGTGAATCCGGCTATAATTGCTTTGATGCAAAGCATAAGACGGGATATCTCCCCACCGGAAGCGGTTTGGGATACGGGTTGCAACGTTCCCTGTTTATTTGCTGAAAACAGAAATTGAATCTCATCTGTCCCGTCGTTTTCCGGATCCGGTTTGTTTTTGAATTCAATTGTGAAGCGAATGTTAGGCATGCCTAACGGCGTAATCATTTGAATCAGTTGAGCGACGATTGTTTGAGATGCGGCTTTCCGGTGTTTGCTTAGCTGGGATGCTTGTTGGAGCAGTTCCTGATGTAAAGTTTGCAGTTGCTCTTGCAGGGAGCGGATTTGTTCGTCGAATGTATCGATACTATGCAATTGTGCAGCATATTGATTTTGTAACTCAATGAGTTCTTCAACAGAGGCAACATGATGTTTCTGCTCCAATGAATAAAGCAGGTTTAACCGTTCGTTGATCCAATTCATCCGTCCCGGGTCAAATTCAATATGCTCTGTTTGTTTGTCTGTTTCAGCTGCTAAATCGTTCAGGTCAATATAGGCTGAGCGTAGCCGTTCGGCAATTTCTTTTGTTTGAGGATAATATCTTCCTAAGCTGTCTGTGGTCGAGAGTGCTTCTTTAATAAGTTGTACGGCCCCTTGTTCTTCCCCATTCAATAGTTGCGCAATTTTGTAAAGCGCATTTTTTATTTCTTCCACATGAGTAAGGGTCTCTAATTCTTGTTCGAGCATCTCTTGTTCACCGGCACTCAGACTCGTTTCTTCCAATTGTTTCAGTTGGAATTGGATATAATCTTCTTCTTGTTTCAGTTGGGCGGCTTTTTCTGTTAAGGTTTGCAGTGTTTTTGTTAATGTAGCATGATGGCTATAGGCTTTGTGATAAGCGCTTAATCGTTCTTCGTTCCCGGCCATGATGTCGACCACCCGCAGTTGGAAATGGTTGTCTCCCAGTAATAGGTTTTGATGTTGCGAGTGGATATCAATCAAACGGTTCCCCAACTCTTTAAGGATGGAAAGCGAAACCGGAGAATCGTTGATGAAAGCTCTCGATTTTCCGGAGACAAATAATTCCCTGCGAAGGATGCAAGTCTCTGCGTCATATTCCAAATCATAGGCGTCAAAAAAAGGCTCTAATGTATATTTGGAAATATCGAAGACAGTTTCGATGATACATTTTTCAGCATCATTTTTGATGTATCTCCCGTCGGCACGTTGTCCTAAAACTAAAGACAAGGCTCCCAATATAATAGATTTTCCTGCACCTGTTTCGCCTGTGATAACAGAAAAACCGTTATCAAATTGGATATCTAAATGTTCGATTAAGACGAAGTTCCGTATAAAAAGCGATTTCAACATGATTCCCTTATTGCTTTAATGATTCCATCCGATTGGTTAAGGCCGGATAAAGATTGGATAAAATCTTATATCCCTCTTGTTTCTCTTGCGTGGTCGCCTTTGAATAGATTAAGACAACCTCGTCTAATTTGGCGTCGGAAAACAGTTGTAATAGGGGTGAAGTGGGACGTGTACTTTTCACCTGTTCCAAAACCGGTAGCAGGCCGATGATGGTCGTACGTCCTCTATCGGGATTGGCAGCCATTTCGTCTAATCCCTTGCGGTGATAATTGTACCACATTTCCCGGAATGCATCAGAAGTGTTGTCTTGTAAAGCTGTTGCTAAAGCATGCCGGTTCCGATCATTTTCGAATGCTTTCCAACCGGTCCAAGAAGTTTGAGCTTGTGCCAAACTTACGATTTGCTGTGCCTGTTGTAAGAAATCCCCCCCACCTTTGGATGAAAAACTGTCGAAATCAAGCCCTAAGATTACATATATATAAAAGACAACTGTCGCAATCAGATTGCTGTTCAGCACGTTTTCTGTATATTCTAAGGGTTCAAACTCTGTATAATCGAAAGAAAACTCAGTGTCCCGATGGTTCAGCAAGGTTGTTGTATAGCTGGAATTATAGACAGGACGCCGTGCTTGGATTTGTATTTCTCCTTTGAAACTGTTGTCGGAGACGATTTCTGTAATCAAGATGGTCATAGAACAATCTATGCGTTCGTTGACAGCAAAAGTGGCATCTGTCCATTTTTTGTTGTTGATGAACTCGGTCAGTGCGTTCTGCAAGGTGGTAAAAACTTGTTTGTTTGTGGATTGTACCTGATCGCTGTTGATGGTGACGCGTGCGTTCAGCTCTTGGGCTTTTGTCAAAACCGAGACGATGCAGAGTAAGCTGAGACATACGAATTGATTTATTTTTTTCATTGGAGTAAGAATGCTAATTGATTTACAATATCGGTTGCCACTTCTTGCTTACTTTTTAACGGGTAAACCAAACATTCTCCGGCTTTGTTGATGATCGTGATTTTGTTTGTGTCATAACTGAATCCGGCGCCTTTATCCCGTAAGGAGTTCAGTACGATAAAATCTAAATTTTTCCGTTTGAGCTTGTCTTGTGCATGAACAACTTCGTCGTCTGTTTCCAAAGCAAATCCTACCAACACCTGTTTCTCCTTTTTGATGCGCCCCAAAGCGGCCGCAATGTCCGGATTGGGAAGCAAATGGAGTGTGAGTTCCTTGTCTTTCTCCCGTTTGATTTTGGTGTCCATCGGAATATCCGGACGGAAGTCTGCGACAGCAGCGCTCAATATGCCGGCATCTGCATTGGCAAACGCCGAAAGTGCGGCTTGGTACATTGCCTCTGCCGATTCGACATCGATTCGTGTGATATTGGGATGCGTGGCTTTCAGGGAAACCGGACCTGTGATTAGTGTGACATCGGCTCCCTGCTCCGCGCATACTTTAGCCAAAGCGAAGCCCATTTTTCCCGAAGAGTAATTTCCGATAAACCGGACGGGGTCAATTTTCTCATAAGTAGGCCCTGCTGTGATTACAATCTTTTTACCCTTCAGTATGGATTGTGTGGTGAAAAAGTTTTCCAGAACGGCAACAATTTTATCCGGTTCTTCCATGCGTCCTTTGCCCACTAACTGACTTGCCAGTTCGCCTTCGGCCGGTTCGATTATCTGGTTCCCAAATGAGCGCAGGCGATTTAAATTTTGTTGGGTCGCCGGATGGGCAAACATATCCAAATCCATAGCAGGAGCAACAAACACAGGAGCTTTGCAAGACAGATAGGTCGTGATTAGCATATTGTCTGCAATGCCATTGGCCATCTTCCCAATGGTGGAGGCTGTAGCCGGTGCAATCAGCATGGCATCTGCCCATAAGCCCAAATCCACATGGCTGTTCCACGTTCCGTCACGGTTCGAAAAGAATTCGCTGATGACCGGATGCCGACTCAGGGTCGAGAGGGTCAGCGGCGTGATGAATTCTTTCCCGGCAGGTGTGATAACTACCTGTACTTCCGCCCCTTTCTTGACAAGTGCTCGGATTAAGTAAGCTGCTTTATAAGCTGCGATACTCCCTGTAATTCCTACGATAATATGTTTCCCTTGCAACATGTTTCTTTCTGATGTTTACAGTCTTAACTTCATGATTTCGCGAGCGACCCGGCTGTCGATGTTGTGATGTTCGCCTAATTTCCAGCCCTGTTTGTCTATAGGGGCTACCAGTGCATTCAAGTCTTTTTCAGTGATTCCACACTCTCCCAAACGGGTTTTAAACCCCATTTGTCGGAAAAAAGCTTCACACTGTTCGATTGTTTTACGTGCCCTTTCTTCTTCGTTCCCTTCTGTGATATGGAATACAACTTCTCCCATGCGTGCCAGTTTCGCTTGCTTTTCTTTGAACATGTAGGTCATGACGCCTGGTAAAAGAATGGCTAATGTCTGGGCGTGATCCAGTCCAAACTGAGCCGTCAATGCATATCCCATGCGGTGTGAAGACCAATCTTGCGGAACCCCCATCCCAATCCATACGTTCAACGCATTGGTTGCAGCCCACATCAGATTGGCGCGAATATCATAATCGTGTGGATGGTCTAAGACCTTCAGGCCTTCTTCATGGATAACACGCATCAACCCTTCGGAAAAAACATCCTGTACTTTTGCGTTTACGGGATAAGTCAGATATTGTTCAACTACGTGGATGAAAGAATCAACAACACCGTTTGCCACTTGGCGTGGAGGTAATGAATAGGTTACTTCCGGATCTAAGATTGAAAAACGAGGGAAAATAAGTGGGCTGGAGAAATTGAGCTTCTCGTGTGTCTCGACACGTGAAATGACAGCTCGCTCATTCATTTCCGACCCCGTTGCCGATAAGGTAAGAACCGCCCCTAAAGGCAATGTGCATTCAATTTTTTTGCACTGCGATAAAATCTCCCATGCATTCCCATGAAACCGCGCAGCCACTGCCATGAATTTTGTGGCGTCGATTACGGAGCCTCCGCCCACAGCCAGTAGGAAATCGATTCCTTTTTCATTGATTATTTCCACCGCCTTCATGCAGGTTTCATAATGTGGGTTTGCTTCAATTCCGGGAAATTCTGTTACATCAAAATCCTCTAATGCCTTTGTTACTTGTTCATAAACTCCATTTTTTTTGATGCTTCCTCCGCCATAGACCATCAGAACTTTACTTCCTTTCGGAATTAAAGTGGATAACTTGGCAATCGAACCCTTGCCGAAAACAATCTTAACCGGATTGCAAAATTCAAAATTATTCATTTTTATTTGGAGTTAAATCCTCTTAGTTTTATTTCAGTCAATATTTTCTTCGTGTTTAATGCAAAATCGCCGTTTATGATCCATGCATAATAATTGGGATCTTTTTTCAAGACTTCTGTTACAAGTTGACCTTTATGTTTCCCGAAATTGAAAACCTCTTCGCCTTTGTCATTGTAAATCATCCGTCCTGCAAAGTCCACGTTATTGTTGTAGCTCGAATATTTGGACAAGAAGTCAATGTCATTCTTTAATTCAGGATATCGGTCTAACTGTGCTTTCAGCACTTCGTATGTAGCCATTGTGTCTGCTTCAGCCGTATGGGCATTATTTAAGTCCTTGTTGCAATAAAACTTATAGGCCGCAGCCAATGTCCGTTGTTCCATTTTGTGATAAATGGTCTGTACGTCTACAAACTTGCGTCTGTTCAGGTCGATATCGACTCCGGCCCGAATGAATTCTTCTGCCAACAAAGGAATATCAAAGCGGTTGGAATTATATCCGGCCAAGTCGCATCCTTCGATTTGCGCCGCGAGTGATTTGGCGATTTCCTTGAATGTCGGGCAGTCTTTGACATCCTCATCTGTAATGCCATGTATGGCCGTTGATTCGGGCGGAATCGGCATGTCGGGATTAATTCGCCTTGTTTTACAGATCTCTTGTCCGTTTGGGCAAACTTTGACAAAGGAAATTTCGATAATCCGGTCTTTTACAATATTGACACCGGTCGTTTCCAAGTCAAAAAACACTAACGGTTTTTTAAGATTTAATTGCATGTTCTCTTTGTTGATTAATCATTTAACATCATTGGCATCAACAACATTAACAAATCTTCGTTCTCCTCATTTTCAGATGGGATGATTAGTCCGGCTCGTGAAGGGTCGGCTAATTCAAACAAAATCTCTTCTGAATTGATGTTACTCAGGATTTCGATTAGATAAGTCGCCTTGAATCCAATATTTAGTTCATCTTCATCGGAGCTGCACATGATTTTTTCTTCAGCAGAGGTTGAAAAATCGATATCTTGGGCCGAAACAACCATTTCATTCCCTTTTAGATGCAGTTTGACCAAACTACTTGCCGGGTTTGAGAACACAGAAACACGTTTCAGTGCATTCAAGAATGAAACTCTGTCAATGGTTACTTTAAACGGGTTTGCCTGTGGAATGACGCTGTTATAATTGGGATAGCGACCTTCTATTAACCTACAAACCATTTCGAAATTGGCGCAATGTATATATGCATTGTTATCGTCAAATTGGATGTTTATCATGCCTTCTTCTTTCGTAAGCAGGCCTTTCAGCAATGTGGCCGGTTTTTTAGGCAAAATGAAAGAAGCTCTTTCTGGAGATTGGACAGAGAAGTTACGTAGGCGGACCAATTTATGTCCGTCTGAAGCCACGAATGTTAAATCATCGGTGTGAATGTCGAAATAAATACCGTTCATAACAGGCCGGAGTTCATCGTCTGCTGTTGCAAATAACGAACGGCTGATTCCGTTTGCCAACATCTGTGCGTCGACCAAAATCGAAATCGCATTTTCATTCAACGGTTTTTGCTGCGGATACGTGTCTCCTCGTTGCCCAATGAAATTATATTTCCCGTTTTGGAAATGGATGAAGATTTCCAAATTGTTATCATTGATGTCAAAAGTAAGAGGTTGCTCGGGCAATTCTTTTAACGGGTCAAGTAGAATTTTTGAAGAAACGGCAAAAATTCCATTGCCTTGCGTGTTCATTACTTCGATGGATGTGACTAAACGCGTTTCGGCGTCAGAGGCCGTAATCGTTAGTTTTTCACCCTCTAAGTGGAACAGGAAACTATCTAATATGGGTAATGAGTTTTTAGACGCAATCACTTTGCTAATAGATTGCAAACGTGATAATAAAGCTGTGCTGGATACATCAAATCGCATGGTTCTTAACTGTTTATGTTGTTTTTTAGTTTAATTATTTCTGTTTGTATTCATCATACAAAAATAAGGAATTATTCTTGTATGATAAAGAACGAAAAAGAGGTTTTTCCCCGTTAGAAAGGAAAAACCTCTTTATTTCAGAATAAAAATGAATATATACTATTTTGCAAAATAGTCTTTTACAGCTTCATTCGGAACCATTTCCTCTTGAAAGACATAAGCGCCAGTTTTTGGTGACTTTACCATTTTGATGACTTTCGAATAAGTCCGCCCCTCACTTTTTTTAAATGTTGC
The DNA here is from genome assembly GCA_964465405.1 of uncultured Parabacteroides sp. Classification (GTDB taxonomy): domain Bacteria; phylum Bacteroidota; class Bacteroidia; order Bacteroidales; family Tannerellaceae; genus Parabacteroides. The sequence continues at coordinate 8,846 of CAYXIX010000021.1, forward strand.
GACCGCTTTCTTTGCCATTGTTTAATCTCCTATTTTACTTGATTTCTTTATGTAATGTCATCTTTTTCAAGATGGGGTTGTATTTCATTAACTCCAACCGCTGCGTTGTATTTTTTCTGTTTTTAGTAGTAATATAACGCGAAGTACCCGGCATACCGCTATTTTTATGCTCCGTACATTCCAAGATGACTTGGACTCTGTTGCCTTTTACTTTCTTTGCCATATTTTTCTTCCTCCTCAAATTAAGCGTTTAAATAACCTTTTTCAGCGGCTCTTTTAATAGCTGCGTCCAAACCTAATTTGTTGATGACACGCAAGCCTGCAGCTGAAATGTTCAAGCTAATCCAACAATCTTGTTCTACCCAATAGAACTTTTTAGTAAACAGGTTAACATTAAATTTACGCTTCGTTCTTCTTTTAGAGTGAGAAACGTTGTTGCCAACCATTGCTTTCTTTCCAGTAATTTGACAAATTTTCGACATTGCTAAAATTCTTCTTTTGATTATTACGAAATTAAGTCAACTCCTGCTATGTGTCTTCTATTTTTTGAACTGCATCACGAACAAAAACAAAGATTCTAATAGAGTTTCTCTTCCTTTACGGGGCACAAAAGTAGGAATAATTTGATTGATAGGCAAGAAAATGAAAAAATCTTTTTGTAAAAAGGTTTTCTTGTTTTCCCTTCAGAATCACCTTCTGTAAAATAAGATGTTCATGAGATTAGAAAAAGTAAAAAATGCAGTTGTTTTACTGAAAATCAGAAACCGATAAAACAATAACAGACGGATTTTCGTTTATATTGGCAACGTCGTCTTCCTTTTCTAAGGGATAGCCGATAAAATACAATTCATTATCTGCCGTCAGTATTTGTGGCGAATACAGGTAAGAGTCCGGTGAAATATTCTGGGGTTGTTGTATGACAGTGTTTGCGTTTGTCTTTTTATTGATGAACCAGTGATAGAAGTTCCCGTTCTTTTCGTTGGGTATGTTTTCGAAAACGTGTATGTATAGCGATAGATGGCATTTAAGGCTAAAACCTCGATGCTTTTTGTGTCTTGTCCGGACAAACGTCTGTCGCTTCGGTATATTCTTCCGAACCGAGACCGATTTTGCCGATGGTGTGTTTGAATTTCCCTTGTTTGTCAAAACAGAATACTTCTTCCTCCTTGTACCCTTGAATACTCCGGGCGTAAATAAATGCAGACTCCGCATAGAAAGATTTACCTGCAGGGGAATTTATTCTTTTTGCCCGGAATTTCTTCAAATTCGCACGTTTAATAACGACGTGAAACGTGAAAGCATTTCGCGCGTGATGATTTTGTTGTTTAGGAAACTGACAATGTATCCTGTGATGCAAGCCGCGATGAGTGAACCTTCGCGCACTCCATCGATGCGTTGTGTGAAGAATAGGGAGAGAAGAATGGCGATGGTGACCAGGCTGAAATCGAAAACCACTTTGAGTTTGCCGAAATCTTTGTGATAACGACGGGATGCGTAGTTGACAAACCCTTCTGCACTCATCATGACCACTTGCGGTTTGATTTCCAACACCACACCGATGGATTGGATAATACATCCGATTAACAGCAAGGCGATTGACATCAGGTAGTTGGATGGATGCAGATTTTCCGTCAATGCCATGTTGAAGTCGATGAATGCTGAAAAAATGAAGGAAAATGGAATTTGTAAGAGGATGGAAACGACATCCTGTTGGTTTCTTGTCCCGCGAATCAGCCAGAATTGCCCGACAATAAGTAAAAGGTTAATGATGAACGTGCAAGTCCCAAGTGAAAGCGGACTGTTGAGGCTTAATACATAGTTGACACTTGAAATAGGGGTTGTCCCCAGTGCAGAGTGGACGATTAAAACAATTCCCGTTGCTAAAAAATACAAACCGATAACAAATACAAAATACTTCTTTAAAATACTCTTCATATCTCACGATAACCTATTTGAATTAGTAAAAGGAGAATATTCTTATCCTTTTTTGCCATGCAAAATTACAAAAAAGAAAGGGATAAAGAAAAAAGGCATCCGCTTATCGGATGCCTTAATATGTGTTTAATTGGCGGATTGGCCTGTTTTAGTTGAAGCAAGACTTTGCAATCCCCAGTTCCAGCCCCCGTAACTCGGCCAAACTGCGTAAGCGGCCGATGCAGGAATAACCCGGATTGGTTTTCTTGTGCAGGTCGTCAATCATCTGGTGTCCGTGATCGGGGCGCATGGCGATGGAGCAACAGCGCTTCTGTTCGATTTCGAGCAGGGCTTTCATCACCTCATAGACGTTTACGTCGCCTTCCAGTAGATTCGCTTCGTAAAAATTCCCGGCAGCATCGCGTTTGGTGCTGCGGATATGGACGAAGTCAATCCGGTCCCAAAAACGTCTCATCATGCCGGGCAGGTCATTGTCTGCGCGTACGCCGAAAGAGCCCGTGCAAAGGCATAACCCGTTGCTTTTGTTCGGAACAGCTTCAATCAGTTTGCGGAAATCTTCTTCTGTACTCAGGATACGCGGTAAACCCAGAATCGGATAAGGAGGATCATCCGGATGAATAACCATGCGGGCGCCCACCTCGTCGGCTACTGGTGTGATTTCTTTTAAGAAATAAATCAGGTTGGCACGCAATTGCTCGGCATCGATGTCTTTGTAGCGATTCAACTCTGCCCGGAACTGGTCGAGTGTGAAACTTTCTTCCGAACCGGGAAGGCCGGCTATCATGTTCCGTACCAACAGTTCTTTATCGGCTTCACTCATTTCTTCGAAACGCGCTTTCGCGATGGCTTTCTCTTCGTCCGTATATTCTTGTTCTGCGGCCGGCCGTTTCAAAATATAAAGATCAAACGCCATGAAAGCTGCCCGTTCGAAGCGTAACGCCTTAGAACCGTCGGGCATCGTGTAGGCGAGATTCGTTCGTGTCCAGTCCAAGACAGGCATGAAATTGTATGTAATCACTTTGATATCACACGCTGCCAAGTTACGGATGCTTTGCTTGTAATTCTCGATATATTTTTGGAACTCTCCGGTTTGCGTTTTGATATGTTCATGAACGGGAACACTTTCTACGACACTCCACCGCAGGCCTGCTGATTCGATCAGCGTTTTGCGTTTTTGGATTTCTTCAATCGTCCATACTTCACCGTTCGGAATATGGTGTAATGCATTGACAATACCTGTTGCGCCTGCTTGCCGGATGTCGGACAGGCTCACGGGATCGTTTGGCCCGTACCAGCGCCATGTTTGTTCACATAAATACATAATGGATATTCTTTTTTGTGTGATTAAATAGAGAATGCATCAAAACCACCGTCAACAATGGCGATTGTTCCGGTAACAAATTTGGAAGCGTCGCTGATCAGGTACTGAATCGTGCCGAACAATTCATCGGGTGTACCTAAGCGGCGGAACGGCGTATGGGCGATGACCGATTTGGCACGGTCTGTATAAGAGCCGTCCGGATTAGTCATCAATGTCCGGTTTTGTTCTGTCAGGAAGAAACCCGGAGCGATGGCGTTTACACGTAACCCTTCGCCGAATTTGATAGCCAATTCGCCTGCCAGATACTTCGTCAGGTTCGAAATCGCTGCTTTTGCTGCACCATATCCGACTACGCGAGTCAACGGGCGTAATGAAGATTCGGAAGAAAAGTTGACGATGGCTCCCTCTTTTTGTTTAGCCATCACTTCGGCGAATACCATTGTCGGCAGGACGGTACCAAAAAGGTTCAGGTCTACCACCTTGCGGAATGCGTCGATGTTCAGGTCGAAAATGGTTTTATCCGGAGCGATGGTCGCGCCTGCCATGTTTCCGCCGGCAGCATTCAGTAAAGCGTCAATACGACCATATTTAGCCAAGATATCTTTTTTGTTTTGTTCGAGTGTGTCTTTGTCTAATACATCTGTTTGGAAGAAACAGGCTTCACCTCCTTTTGCTTGAATCTCAGCCACCAAGTTTTCGCCGGCTTCGACCGCACGGTCCAGTATGATGATTTTTGCACCCTCTTCGGCCAAGTGGCCTGCGATTCCTCTTCCTAAGATTCCGGCTCCGCCGGTAATGATGACAACTTTGTCTTTTACACTGAATAAATTAGCCATATCTGTATAGTTTATGTTTGTGATTATTCATACGTTTTCCATGTGTGCTGTGTTCGGGCACACACCGGACACAAAAGTAGCGTATTTATTTGGAAAACAAAAAAGAAAGCGCAAAAAAGTTTTTTTGCGCACTTAAATGTAATTGTTGTAATATGGGATATTTTCCTTTATCAGGATGTCGATGGGCATGTAGTTGATTGGCTCGACCGATTCTTTGAGGATGAGATGCCGGAACAGCGCGCGGATGCAATTGAATCCTTGTACTTCCGGGCGTTGAGCTATCAGATGGGTGATAGTTCCGTTGGCAAGACAAGCTACGTTTGCGTCAATTACGTCGTATCCGATTAATCTGAACGGTTTCGCTTTACTTTGGAAATAGGCACCCAGCAGATGGGCACGCGAGTTGAAAATGATTCCCGCAGAAACCTCCGTATTTCGGGCAAAGAAGTTGTCGAGTATCGCTTGGTTCTTCGCCGGCTCGTCTGCATAAAGCTCTATGGAATAGATTCGCCCGCCGTAAGCCTTTCCGGAGAGGTAATTACGAAAACCTTGCTCCCGTTTCATGACCTGCGTGATAAGCTGATCGCCTTTGCGGATGAAACGGAAGATGGCGATGTCGTCCGTCGGCCGGATTTGCTCGTAGAGGAGCCGCCCGGCAATGTAGCCCGAGTCGTATGAATTGGTTCCGTAGTAGGCGACGCAATGTGTGTTTTCGATAAAAGCATCTATCAGCACGTACGGAATCTGCAACCGGTCGAGGCTCTCGACGAGCCGGACGACACTGTCGCGGAACTGTGTCGCAATCACGACCCCTTGACACTCGGCCTGCTCGATACTTGGAATCAGCGCGTCGAAACTGCTTCGGTCATACTGGTTGAAGTACATCCGCTCGACCTGCACGTTATAGCTGTACAACTCTTCGGCTGCTCGGTCGATGCCCCCGCATAGCTTTTCCCAATATTCTCCATGCGTGAAAGAGGGTACCACCGCAAGCAGCCGGTAGCTTTTTTTCAGAGCAAGCGAGCGGGCGATGAGGTTCGGGTGGTAGTCGATTTCTTTCAATACCTTTTTCACCTTCAGACGCGCCTCTTCCGAGACCCTCCCCCGGTTGTGGAGGATGCGGTCGACGGTGCCCGTCGACACGCCCGACATCCTCGCAATGTCCTTAATCCTATACTTGCCCATCGTTTTTGACATTCTCTTCCGTTTCCATCTGGGCCGCTACGAGTTTACGGTAAACGCAAGCTTGTATCATGAGACACAAGGGCGCGGCGACGAAGTAGCCGACGAAAAGCAGGATCAGCCCTAACAGCATAATCCCAAACATCGCCAAGCAGAGCAGGAAAATCGGCCACTCCTGCCCTTTGGTCAGCGCCCAACTTTTCTTGAGTGCGTCGATGGGGCTGCACGAGGTTTCGCTGACGATGACCTGCTGAAAGAATTGCAACCGGATGGCGAGATAGATACCCGGAATGAGAAGGAAAACGAGACCGATGCCAACGACGGCGATAAAGACAATGTATGCCACGAAGAAAGAGAGGAACTTGCGTGCCTCCTGTCCATAAGCGGAGAATTGCGGTTCCTCGCCGTCCATCGTCTGGAACAGGTTGCGGATGTAGCCCAGCAGGAACAACGTGCTGATTATAAGACCCATCAGCGAGTTAATGCCTGCCCCTGCCGGTGTAGAAGTGGGGACGAACATGCTGGCGATGCTTGAAACGACCATGTAGGCAATAAACATCCCTGCTAACGCCCAAATTTGCGATTTGGTACATCTCCATGAAGTGCCGATCACTTCTGAAATTTTGAATTTTGCTTCCATCATTGATATTGTTCAAGTATGAATAATGCCGTAAAGTTAGGATAAATTGTTGAATAAACAAAAGCTTCGTTAAATTTGTGTATCAATTTGAACGAATATAGATTCGATTTGTCAGAAATAACTGAATGCTAAGTATAAAAAACAATTTTTTTGTGTATAAAGAATGTATAAACAAAAGGAATGCAACAAAATAGTGCTTACATTTGTATGCATTTTTGCAGCGTAAGCTATGTTTTAGCAAGGATAGGTGATCGCATGAAATGGGCAGCGGGCAAAAAATGTTTGCCGAATGGAAAGAATTTCTTGCCGGAGAAAAAAATGTGCAATGGGAAAAAAGTCTGCTGCCGGAAGGGTAAATGTGTGGGTGCTTGCTAATGGGAAAAGTGAGTAAACGGTAAAAAAGAAAATAAACATATATTGATAAACGAATATGGATAAACAAATGATGAGAACTACTATTACCCAGTTGAGGCAAATAACTTTATTTGCAGTAGGAGTATCTTTACTGACCGCTTGTGGTGGCGGTCAAAGTGGTATGAAGATGGGTGACGACGAGTTTGCTGTGATGACGGTGACGGCTTCCAGCAGCGCCCAGACCCGTTCGTATCCGGCTACAATCAAGGGACTTCAGGATATCGAAATCCGGCCACAAGTCTCGGGATTTGTCGTACAACTTTGTGTGGATGAAGGTGCAACCGTCCGGAAAGGGCAGGCGTTGTTTAAGATTGATGATACGCAGTATGCCGCTACTCTGCGTCAGGCGGAGGCAAATGTAAAAACCGCACAAGCCAATGTCAATACGCTGACATTGACAGAACGCAACAAGAAAATGTTACATGACAAGCAAATCATCAGTGATTTCGAATATGAAGAGGCTGTGAACAACCTCCTGTCTGCCAAAGCCTCGTTGGCGCAAGCCGAGGCGGCCCGTATCAGCGCGAAGCAGAATTGGGACTTCTGTACGGTGACCAGCCCGTCGGACGGCGTGGTCGGGACGTTCCCTTACCGTGTCGGCGCCCTTGTGAGCGCGTCGATTTCAGACCCGATGACGACGGTCTCCGAAATCGGTAATATGTATGTCTATTTCTCGATGACGGAAAAAGATTTGTTGAACCTGACGCGCGCCGGCGGCACGCTGGAAGAGCAACTGGAGAAGATGCCGGCCGTGAAGTTGCAGCTGGCCGACGGGACGATGTACGAGTTTGAAGGTAAAATCGATGCCGTGAGTGGCGTGATCGACCAGTCGACCGGTTCGGTCAGCATGCGTGCCCTCTTCCCGAATTCGAAGAATATCCTCCGCAGCGGCGGTATGGCAAATGTGATCTTCCCTTATACGATTGAAAACATCATTGTGATTCCGCAACGGGTGACGGTCGAGATTCAGGACAAGAAGTTTGTCTATGTCGTGCAACCCGACAGCACGTTGAAGTACACAGAAATCCGGATTTCCCCGCTGGATGACGGACAGAACTTCCTCGTGACGGAGGGTTTGACCCCGGGTGACCAGATCGTGACCGAAGGGGTACAAACGTTAAGTGCCGGTCAGAAAATTATCCCGATTACAGAAGCGCAAAAGCAGGCGAAATACCAACAGGCATTGCAAGACCAGCGTGAGGGAAATATGGCTACGGCATTTAATTGATGAGTTCTATATAATTAATGTATATTAAGGAAAAGTAGAGAATGAAATTAGATAGATTTATCAACCGTCCGGTATTATCAACCGTTATCTCGATTTTGTTGGTAGTTTTGGGTATGATAGGGTTGTTTACTTTGCCCATCACCCAGTATCCGGACATCGCACCTCCAACTATTTCGGTGTCTGCGACCTATACAGGGGCGAATGCGCAGGCCGTGTTGAACTCTGTTATCTCTCCGCTGGAAGACCAAATCAACGGTGTGGAGAACATGATGTACATGACGTCGACCGCTACCAACAACGGCTCGGCACGCATCACGATTTATTTCAATCAGGGGACTGACCCTGATATGGCACAGGTCAATGTGCAAAACCGTGTGACACAGGCACAAGGATTGTTGCCGTCAGAGGTTACGCAAGTCGGTGTGACGACTCGGAAACGTCAGACCTCCATGTTGATGGTGTTTTCCATTTATGACAAAGAAGACCGGTATAACATTGAGTTCCTTGAGAATTATGCGAGTATCAACCTGATTCCGGAAATCAAACGTGTCAAAGGGGTAGGCGATGCCGGTGTGATGGGTACGGACTACTCCATGCGTATCTGGTTGAAACCGGACGTGATGGCACAGTACGGTTTGATGCCGAGCGACATTTCGACGGTATTGGCCGAACAGAATATCGAGGCAGCTCCGGGACAGTTCGGTGAACGTGGTAATCAATCTTTCCAATACACTATCCGTTGGAAAGGGCGTCTGTCGTCAACGGTCGAATTTGAGGACATTGTCCTCAAGTCGCTTCCTGACGGCGAACTTCTTCGTTTGGGAGATGTGGCTGATTTGGAATTAGGCCGCCAGACCTATAACTACAACAATACGGTCAATGGGCACAAAGGCCTCTCTTGTGTGGTTTACCAGATGGCAGGCACCAACGCGACGGAAGTCGTTGCGGATTTGGAAAAAGTATTGGCAGATTATGAGAAAATCCTTCCGGAAGGCTTGGGTATCAACATCGCGCAGAGTGCCAACGACTTCTTATTTGCCTCCATCCACGAGGTAATCAAGACCTTGATCGAGGCGTTCATTCTGGTGTTCATCGTGGTATATGTCTTCTTGCAGGATATGCGTTCAACGTTGATTCCGGCGATAGCCATCCCGGTAGCGTTGATTGCGACGTTCTTCGCTTTGAAGATTATCGGTTTTAGCTTGAACCTGTTAACTTTGTCTGCTATGGTGCTTGCCATTGCGATTGTGGTCGACGATGCCATAGTCGTCGTGGAGGGAGTCCACGCGAAGTTAGATCAAGGGTATAAATCGACGAAGCAAGCGGCCATCGACGCCATGAGCGAGCTGGGCGGTGCAATCGTTTCTATCACGTTGGTCATGATGTCTGTGTTTATTCCGGTAAGTTTCATATCGGGTACGGCAGGTACGTTCTATCAGCAGTTCGGTTTGACGATGGCGTTCGCTATCGGTTTCTCGGCGGTGAACGCTTTGACACTTTCTCCGGCGCTTTGTGCCATCTTGTTGAAACCGCATACCGAAGAAGGTGAAGAGGCTCCGGGCTTGAAAGAGCGGATGGGGACGGCGATGAAGGAATCCCGCAAGATTATGATTCGCCGGTATAGCGAAGCAATCGGCCGCTTGTTGCACCCGAGCATTACGATTCTTTTTACGGTCGTGGCCGTGTTGGGGATGATTTTCGGCTTCTTCAATTTTGGAGAATATCCGGTTCTGACGGTTGTCTTTGCATTGATAAGTATCTTGGCATTTGTCGGGATGACAACCGATAAGTTCAAAAAGTCGTTCAATAACTCATATGAATCCCTTTTAGGGAAGTATAAAAACAAAGTGTTGTTTTTCATCCAGAAGAGGGTTGTCTCGTTCGGTTTAGTGATTGCTTCTATCGTGTTACTGGTGATTTTTATGAACACAACGCCGACCGGTATGATTCCGAACGAGGATACGGGAACTATTATGGGTGCTGTTACGTTGCCCCCCGGAACTTCTCAAGAGCGGGCTTTGGAAGTTTTGGCTCAGGTGGACAGTTTGATAGCAGCGGATCCTGCTGTCGCATCCCGTACCGTCATTTCCGGGTTTAGTTTTATTGGAAGCGGAGAAGGGGCTACTTATGGTTCAATCATTATCAAATTGAAAGACTGGGAAGAACGCTCGCTGGCACAAAGTTCGGATATAGTGGTGGCGACGTTGTTTATGCGTGCCCAAAAAGTGATAAAAGATGCTCAAGTATTGTTCTTCGCTCCGCCAATGATTCCGGGTTATTCCATCTCTACTGATATTGAGTTGAATATGCAGGATAAGACCGGAGGTAGTTTGGATCATTTTTTTGAAGTTGTCAATTCTTATATGGATGCTTTGCAGGCACGACCTGAAATTAATTCTGCATCGACGAACTTCAACCCGAGTTTCCCGCAGTATCAGTTGGATATCGACGTGGCAGCTTGTAAGAAAGCAGGACTTAGCCCAAGCGATATTTTGACAACGATGCAGGGTTACTTCGGCGGTATTTACGCCTCCAACTTTAATAGTTTCGGTAAGATGTATCGTGTCTTGATTCAAGCAGAGCCGAATGCGACCAAGAATATGGAATCGTTGAACCGGATTAAAATTCGAGGTTCTGATGGGGAAATGGCTCCCATTACGCAGTTTGTTTCATTTAAACGTGTATATGGACCGGATGTGATTACCCGTTTCAACCTGTATACATCCATTCAAGTGATGGTTTCTCCGGCAGCTGGTTATACCTCTGGGCAGGCTTTGCAGGCGATCGAAGAAGTTGCAAACCAGAACTTGCCGGCTGGTTTCGCATACGAATTAGGAGGTATGGCGCGTGAGGAAGCACAGACAACCAATACGACAGCGATTATCTTCATCTTGTGTTTGGCTTTCGTCTACCTGTTGTTGAGTGCCCAATACGAAAGTTACTTCTTGCCGTTGGCCGTGTTGTTGTCTATTCCGTTCGGTTTGCTGGGTAGCTTCTTGTTCGTAAACGGCATGAACTCTTTAGGCAGCATTCCGGCGTTGAAGATGATTATGGGAGCGATGTCTAACGATATTTATATGCAGATTGCTTTGATCATGTTGATGGGGCTGTTGGCAAAGAACGCGATTTTGATTGTAGAGTTTGCGCTTGACCGGCGTAAGATGGGTATGAGTCTGACATGGGCTGCGGTCTTGGGTGCCGGTGCTCGTTTGCGTCCGATTTTGATGACCTCTTTGGCAATGATTATCGGTTTGCTTCCGTTGATGTTCGCTTTCGGTGTCGGTGCTCATGGTAACCGTACCTTAGGGGCTTCGGCAATCGGGGGTATGTTGATTGGTATGATTTGCCAGATATTTATCGTTCCTGTATTGTTCGTCGCATTCCAATATCTGCAAGAGAAAGTGAAACCGTTGGAATGGACTGATTTGGACAACAGTGACATGAGTACTGAAATTGAACAATATGCACCACAAACTAAAGAGTAAATGGGAATGAAGAGAAATATAGTATATACGGTGTGCGCAGCTGCTTTACTGAGCAGTTGCCACATCTACAAGGCGTACGAGCGTCCGGAAGAGATTAACGCAGATGGCATTTATCGGGACCCTGTGGCCGAAACGGGTACATTGGCGGATTCGGATACCACGAATATGGGGAATCTTCCTTGGCAAGAGATTTTTACCGACCCGAAATTGCAGGCACTGATTGAAGAAGGGTTGGCGAATAACGTTGATATGCAAGCGGCAATTTTGCGGGTGGAATCGGCAAAAGCCCAGTTGACTGCCGCTCGCCTTGCTTTCTTGCCCTCAATCAATTTGACTCCGCAAGGAAGTCTCACGAAAATGGAGAACAATCCGGATTGGGGGAAAGCCTATACAGCGGCGGCTTCAGCCAGTTGGGAAGTCGATTTGTTTGGCAAATTGTTGAATGCGAGCCGTAATCAGAAAGCGGCTTATCTGCAAAGCCAGTATTCGCAACAGGCTGTTCGTTCTCAGATTATAGGTGGTATTGCCAATTCGTATTATACGTTGTTGATGTTGGATCGTCAGGTGGAAATTACTGCCGAGACGGTTGATATTTATAAGGAAAATGTGCGTGTGACGGAGGCAATGAAAGAGGCTGGTATGACTACCGAAGCAGCTGTTGTACAGATGCGCGCGGCTTATCATCAGGTTCAGGCATCGTTGATAGATTTGGAACGGCAGGTAAAGGAGGTGGAGAATTCGATTTCTATTCTTTTGGCAAAAGCGCCTCAGCATATCGACCGTACGACGTTGGATGCACAGGTTGTGCCGGAAGACCTGACTGTAGGCGTTCCTTTGCAATTGCTGGAAAACCGTCCGGATGTAAAAATGGCAGAAATGACATTGGCAAGTGCTTACTACACGACCAACCAAGCGCGTGCCGCGTTTTATCCGGGCGTGAATATTACGGCTACGGCCGGATGGACGAATGGTTCTGGTGTTTCGATTGCTAACCCGGGACAGTTCATGTTTCAAGCATTGGCCTCTTTGACACAGCCTATTTTCAATAATGGCAATTTGATTGCCAACTTGAAAGTATCGAAAGCTGAAGAACAAATTGCAAAGATGAACTATCAGCAGACAATTCTGGAAGCCGGACAGGAGGTAAGCGACGCTTTGCGGCTTTATGATGCAACGAACCGGAAATTGACGCACGACCGTTCGCAGGTTAGGGAGTTGACGAAAGCGGTTGATTATACGAAAGCGTTGTTCCAAAGTGGCGATGCAACTTATCTGGAAATCCTGACAGCTCAACAGAACCTGTTAAGTGCGCAACTGACTGAGGTTTCAGACAATGTGCAACGGATGCAGGCTGTCGTTACACTGTATAGTGCATTAGGAGGAGGAAGAGAATAAAGCAATGGACAATTGGTAATTGACAATTATTTGTCGCTTCATTTAACTGTCAATTGTCGATTGTCAATTAAAACGTTTGTCAATAAAAAAAGATATATCATGATTAGTCCATTAGCTTATGTAGACGCAGGTGCAAAGTTGGGAGCGAACGTAATCGTTCATCCTTTTGCATACATTGATAAGAATGTGGTGATAGGTGACGATTGCGAAATCATGCCGCATGCAAGCGTGATGAGCGGAACCCGTATGGGAAAGCGCAATCGAATTTTTAACGGGACTGTGATCGGTGCAGAGCCGCAAGATTTTCAATATAAAGGGGGAGAGACGATTGTTGAAATCGGTGATAATAATACCATCCGGGAAAATGTGGTAATTAACCGCGCGACGGAGGCTGACGGAAAAACCCTTATCGGTAATGGGAATTTTTTACATGAAGGTGTGCATATTTCCCATGACACGAAAATTGGAAACAACTGTGTGATTGGTTATGGCAGTAAGATTTCGGGTAATTGCACGATTGAAGATTGCGTGATTTTCGGTGGCTGTGTATTGGTTAGTCAAGGCTGTCGTGTCGGATGCTGGTCCATGACGCAGACCGGGTGCCGTTTCCGCAAGGATGTGCCTCCTTATATTGTTGCCGCGAAAGAGCCAACCACCTATTACGGTGTGAACTCTTTCATCCTTTCCCATGAAGGTGTGGAAGAAAAAATCATCAAGCACATCAGCCACGCTTATCGGATTATCTATCAAGGTAACACCAGCCTGTTCGATGCCATCTTGATGGTTAAAGACCAAGTCCCGATGAGTAGTGAGATTCAACATATCATTGACTTTGTAGAATCCACGAAATTGGGTATTATCAAGTGATTTTTCACTGAAGAGAATGTGGCGATAGGAAAGCTCTTTGAAAATCTTTCCTATCGCCACACGTATCTTGTCATATTGCTTTTGCTCGGCATTGGCGACGCCAGATGTTATAGATTCAATCGGTTTCTGCGTTACTTCGGAACGGATTTGCATTTTCTGTTTGGTCGCCTTCAATATTTCAAATAATAGAGTTTATTATAGGGATATTCAGCAAATACCATAAAATTAGCAAACTAATTCATATACAAAGTGTTGCGAAT
>CAYXIX010000022.1:0-22370 GCA_964465405.1 uncultured Parabacteroides sp.
CTTCAAACGCATCACTCTGAATGCAGACTAAGCAAACACAAAAAGAGACTGTCTCAAAATGAACTGCACCCCAAAAGTTTTGTGTCTAACTTTTGGGGTGCAGTTCATTTTGAGACAGCCTCTCTTTTCATTTTATTTCCTGAACAACTTAAAAAGGAAGGTCATCAATTGGGTCAGCAGGACCGAAATCAGGAGCCGCAGGAGGAGTCGACGGCATAGGAGGTGCCGAATTTACAACACTCGGAGCCGACTGCGGAGCTGCTGTCATCGGACGTTCCACTTTCCACGCATTGATATTCGTAAACCAGCGTCCTTGATATTCCCGACTATCTATATCAAACGAAACTGTCAACTCCTCGCCCGGTTGTATATGGGCCTGCTCGATACGGTCAGCACCAAAAATTTGAAAACAAACTTTGCGAGGATATTGATCATGCGTTTCCAAAACATATTCTTGCTTTTTCCATTCGTTCCCAGCCTTGCTGACACCACCAACAACTGGTAACACAGCAATAATTCTACCCGTAATTTCCATCTTTCCTATTATTAATTGAACTGCGAAGGTACGATTTTTCGAAATAACAAGCTAATTCTCCAAATATGTTTTTTATAAAAATCGACTACTGCCCTACATTCTCGTCAAACATATCAAAAGCCTCTTTCATCATCTGCAATTCCTCTTTGATTCTATTTAATCGATTCACAATTTCTTCGTTTCGAATTGTGGACTCCGGATTTTCCTTTAACTTTTGCCGGGCACCGGCCAATGTCATGCCCCGTACTTTCACCAAATAATGAACCAAGCGAATTGCATTGATATCTTCCTGTCGATAATAGCGCGTACCTTTTTTACCTGTCTTCCTTGGACGAATTTGTTCGAACTCCTTTTCCCAAAACCGCAAAGTAGACTCATTGACATCAAACATTTGTGCCACTTCGCTAATGGTATAATAGAGCTTCAGATTCTTAGCCATGTTCAAAGTCATTGCGCTATCCATCCTTTAATCCATCACCTGACCATGATTCTCCGCAATCTGAATCATCTGGTCATACTCCTCCGGAGTCAAATCCATAAAATAATATTTGGCAGGATTATCATATTTGCCGCGCACAATCACCTCATAATGCAAATGCGGTCCAGTCGATTTTCCCGTGTTTCCCACTTCGCCAATCACTTCCCCCCGCTTTACCTTTTTCCCAACACGAACCCGGAATTTGCTCATGTGCCCATAAAGCGTCTGAAAACCATGCCCATGATCAATCATCACACAATTTCCATATCCCTGTTTCCATGCCGCATAAGTAACCACCCCATCGCCTGTCGCGTAAATTTCTGTTCCCACTTTGGCAGAAAAATCCATTCCGGAATGGAAATGAGGCGTACGATAGATCGGGTCTATCCGCATACCATACCCGGATGCTGTCCGTTTCAAATCCTTGTTTGCAATCGGCTGAATGGCAGGAATACAACGACTCCGTTCCTCTTGGTTTTTGGCCAATGAAATCAATTCCTCCAAAGAATTCGATTCCACATAAAGTTGTTTCGTCAACATATCCATCTTCTTCGTCGTCGCCACAACCAACTCCGGATTGGAAAGTGTCAACAAATGCTCATAGCGATTGGAACCGCCGAAGCCGGACTTTCGGATGGATTCAGGTATAGATTCTGCCTGAAAAATAGCCCGATACAAATTCTCGTCACGCTGCTGTATGTCATCCAATACTTCCAATGCATTCGTCAGACGCAAAGACAACACCTCATACTGGGTCTGCAACAACTTATTTTCTTTTTTCAAAAGAGACTCAACAGGCGAGTCAAAAATCCTCGACAAGACAAAAAACACACCTACTCCAATCACAATCCCAAAGCTTAAATGGCGAAGCACACCGAGAAAGCGGGCTTTTGCCGAAGGGTAAACACGCTCATAACTGAGTGTGTTGGGATTATACATGTAATATGTTTTTCTGCTTTTAAAAAGTTTCATCAATGATTTTCTTGTTTCAATGCACGCAAAAATAATAATTTGTCGTACTTTTGCAAATTATTTTTCAGAATATTAACGAGAAGACTATATAGTAAGTAAAGATTATGTTGACAGCAAAAGAAATCCGTGAATCGTTTAAAGACTTCTTCGCATCCAAACAACACGTAATTGTGCCTTCTGCGCCAATGGTTGTGAAGGGAGATCCGACTTTGATGTTTACCAACGCCGGTATGAACCAATGGAAAGATATTATTTTAGGCATTCACGACCCGGAACCTCGCCGGCGTGCCGACTCTCAAAAATGTCTTCGTGTCAGCGGTAAACACAACGATTTGGAGGAGGTCGGACACGACACGTATCACCACACCATGTTCGAGATGTTAGGGAACTGGAGTTTTGGCGACTATTTCAAAGAAGGAGCCATCGACTTGGCTTGGGAATATCTGGTAGATGTGTTGCATCTAAACCCAGACGATTTATACGTCACCATTTTCGAGGGCTCACTCGAGGAACACCTCGAACGCGATGACGAAGCCGCTCGTTATTGGGCGAAACATGTACCCGCAGACCATATTATCGATGGGAACAAACACGATAACTTTTGGGAAATGGGCGACACAGGCCCCTGTGGTCCTTGTTCTGAAATCCATTTAGATTCACGCACAGCAGAAGAAAAAGCAAAAGTTCCGGGACGTGAATTGGTCAATAAAGACAATCCGCAAGTCATCGAAATCTGGAACCTCGTCTTCATGCAATTCAACCGTAAAGCAAACGGTTCACTCGAAAAATTATCGATGAACGTGATTGACACAGGCATGGGTTTTGAGCGTTTGGTTCGCGCCCTACAAGGTAAGCATTCCAACTATGACACAGATATTTTCCAACCCATCATCAAAGAGATTTCGCGACTATCCGGAAAAGAATATGGCAAAGAAGAGAACGTGGATGTCGCCATGCGCGTTGTGGCAGACCATTTGCGCGCGGTTGCTTTTTCCATTGCCGACGGGCAGCTACCTTCCAACGCAAAAGCAGGTTATGTCATTCGCCGTATCTTACGCCGTGCCGTTCGCTATGCCTACACATTCCTCAGCCAGAAGGGAGCTTTCATGTATAAACTGCTTCCAGTTCTAATCGAACAGATGGGTGACGCTTATCCGGAGCTGATTGCACAGCGGATTTTGATTGAAAAAGTCATCAAGGAGGAAGAAGAATCATTCCTGCGTACGTTGGAAACCGGAATCCGCCTGCTCGACAAAAAGATGGAAGAAACAAAAGCTGCCGGAACAAACAAAATCAGCGGAGTCGATGCCTTTACACTCTATGACACGTATGGATTCCCGCTTGACCTGACTGAATTGATTTTGCGCGAACACAACATGGAAGCCGATATCGACGAGTTTAACATCGAAATGCAGAAACAGAAAGAACGTGCTCGCAACGCGGCAGCCATCGAAACGGGCGATTGGGTCATTCTGAAAGAAGGTGAACCCAAATTTGTCGGTTACGATCTATTTACATGCGATGCAGAAATCCTGCGTTACCGGCAAATCAAACAAAAGAATAAAACATTCTATCAGATTGTGCTCGACCAAACGCCTTTTTATGCCGAAATGGGTGGACAAGTGGGTGATACAGGTTGGTTAAAAACAGATGACGAAACGATTGAAATCATCGATACAAAACGAGAGAACAACCTCCCCGTTCATTTTACAACTCGTCTTCCCAAAGACGTAACCGGTACATTCACCGCTGAGATAAATGTAAAAAAACGCATCCAATGCGAATGCAACCATACAGCCACCCACCTGCTCCACGAAGCGCTTCGAGAGGTTTTAGGCCCCCATGTCGAGCAAAAAGGTTCGTATGTATCTCCCAACTCCTTGCGATTTGACTTCTCGCATTTCCAGAAAGTGACAGACGAAGAAATCCGCAAAGTAGAGAAATTAGTCGCCGAAAAAATTCGCGAAGACTATCCGCTGGAAGAATTCAGGGAAATGCCGATTGACGAAGCCAAAGTATTAGGAGCGATGGCGTTGTTTGGCGAAAAATATGGTGACAAGGTGCGTGTCGTCAAATATGGCAAATCCATCGAATTATGTGGTGGTACGCATATTCCTTCGAGCGGCCGCATCGGTTCACTCCGTGTTATTGCAGAAAGCTCCGTTGCTGCCGGTATCCGCCGCATCGAAGCTGTCACAGCCGAAGCTTCAGAGAATTATACTTTTATGCTTCAAGACTCGCTACGCGAATTACGGGCGATGTTCAACAACGTCCCCAATCTTTCGCAGACAATCCGCAAAGCTATCGAAGAGAATGCCGAGCTGAAGAAACAGGTCAGCGACTATGTAAAGGAAAAAGTACAACAGCTGAAGAAAGAGCTGATTGCCCACGCAGTCGAACGACACGGTGTTAAATTAATCGTCTTTCGAGGAGAAGCGCACGTCGAAGCCATTAAAGACGTGGCATTCCAAATCAAAGGTGAAAATCCGACGACTGAAAAAGTCTGCTTCATTGCCGGAATCAAAGATGGCGACAAATGTGCATTGATGGTCATGCTGAACGATCCGCTTGTCGCAGAAGGACTGAACGCAGGTAAATTGGTCAAGGATGCCGCCAAATTCATTCAAGGAGGCGGAGGCGGGCAGCCTCACTTCGCTATGGCGGGGGGCAAGCATGCAGACGGATTGAGCATTGCTGTCGATCATATTTTGGAATCCGCCGGATTGAGATAAAAAAAACAGACACTTATAAAAGTCCAAACGGATGCAAGTAGAAATCGGAACGAATGCCAGTGGAAACGTAAACGGATGCCAGTCTGCCTACATTTTCACTGGCATTTTGTTTTTTAACAGAACATCAAAAGAAAAAACGATATGGCTGCACAAAAAATCATCATCAGTAAAAATCTCAAAGATGACTTACAATCTTTCCTTGCTTCGCTAAGCTACGACAAACTGTTTATCTTAACCGATACGAATACATACGCCCAATGTTATCCGCTTGTACAAGAGATTCCCGCTTTTTGCCAAGCTCCGGTCATCACTGTCGAAGCCGGCGACACGCATAAAGGCATCGAACAAGTTTGTCACATCTGGTCGCGCCTTTCCAACGAAGGAGCATCGCGCAATTCTTTATTGGTCAATTTGGGTGGCGGAATGGTTACCGATATGGGAGGCTTTGCCGGCGCCACATTCAAACGGGGCCTGCATACCGTCAATATCCCGACCACGCTGATGGCCTCCGTCGACGCTGCGGTGGGCGGCAAAACCGGCGTGAACTTCAACGGATTAAAAAACGAAGTCGGCTCGTTCTATCCACCCGAATGCGTCTTCATCGACTGCGAGTTTCTACGGACGCTTGACCGGGCTAACCTACTCTCCGGTTATGCAGAGATGGTCAAACATGCGCTAATCAGCTCTATGGAGGTCTATACCTCCGTCCTGCTATTCGATTTGGATGCAAAAATCGATTATGCCTTCCTTAACCAAATGGTTGCTCAATCGGTTGCGGTTAAAGAACGAATCGTCGACGAAGATCCGAAGGAACAGGGTATCCGCAAAGCGCTGAATTTCGGGCATACGGTCGGACATGCCTACGAAAGTCTGTCGTTTCGAAAAGGCTGTCCGTTGCTACATGGACATGCAGTTGCCGCCGGTATTGTCAGTGAGTTGTATCTTTCGTATAAACATTGTGGTTTCCCTATGGACAAGCTGAGCCAAGTAGTCTATTACTTGAAAGAATATTACCCTCCTTTCGTGTTTGACTGCAAAGACTACGACGCGCTTTACGAACTCATGACGCACGATAAGAAAAATGAAGCCGGAATCATCAACTTTACCCTGATTGCACAAGTCGGAGAAGTCCGCATCAACCAACAAGTCAGCAAAGAGATGGTTTTTGAATCGCTTGATTTCTATCGCGAGAACTTTGGGGTCTGAACAGGCATCCCATCCCATGCCAATTACCCGGAGGGTAAATTCCACCGGCTTAAGCACATTCGGATTTACCCTCCGGGCAATAATTCTTGATTTTTCTCAGTCCCGTTTTTTATTCATGGATTTTATGTACATTTGTAAACGCATTCAAAAAAACAAAGCAAACAATATAAAACAACACGATAAAAAAAGAACAAGTAAAAAATGGGAAAAGTATTAGTGGTCGGTGCAGGAGGCGTTAGTACCGTCGCAGTCAAAAAACTCGCGATGAACGCAGATGTCTTTGACGAAATCATGGTGGCAAGCCGCACTAAAAGCAAATGCGACAAAATCGCTGCCGACATCAAAAACGTGAACGTACAAACCGCACAAGTCGATGCAGACAACGTAGACGAATTGGTCGCACTGTTCGAGACGTTCAAGCCCGAACTGGTGGTCAACCTCGCGTTACCCTATCAGGATTTGCACATCATGGATGCTTGTCTTCGTTACGGGGTCAGTTATCTGGATACGGCAAACTATGAACCGCTTGACGAGGCAAAGTACCAATACAGCTGGCAATGGGCATACAAAAAACGGTTTGAAGAGGCAGGACTGACGGCGATTTTGGGGTGCGGGTTCGATCCGGGCGTGACGGGAGTTTACACCGCCTATGCCGCCAAGCACCACTTCGACGAAATTCAATATCTGGATATCGTAGACTGCAATGCAGGCGACCATCATAAAGCATTTGCAACGAATTTCAATCCCGAAATCAACATTCGCGAAATCACCCAACGAGGCAAATATTTCGAAAACGGAGAATGGAAAGAGACAGACCCGCTCTCGGTACACAAGCCGTTGAATTATCCGAATATCGGACCGCGTGAATCTTATCTGATGTATCACGAAGAGCTGGAGAGCCTGACGAAAAACTTCCCAACCCTGAAACGGGCACGTTTTTGGATGACGTTCGGACAGGAATATCTGACCCATTTGCGTGTTATCCAGAATATCGGAATGGCCAGTATCAAACCGATTCTGTATAACGGGGTGGAAATCGTGCCGATTCAGTTCCTGAAAGCCGTGCTGCCCAATCCGGGTGATTTGGGAGAAAATTATACGGGCGAGACCTCCATCGGCTGCCGCATACGTGGGTTGAAAGACGGAAAAGAACAGACCTATTACGTTTACAACAATTGCAGCCATCACGCCGCCTATGTGGAGACGGGCGCACAGGCCGTCAGCTATACGACCGGCGTTCCGGCGATGATTGGTGCCAAACTGTTCATGCAAGGCATCTGGCGGAAACCGGGCGTCTGGAACGTGGAAGAATTCGACCCGGATCCTTTCATGAAAGAGTTGAACGAACAGGGATTGCCGTGGCATGAGTTGTTTAATGTGGATTTGGAAATGAACGATTGAATAATTGAAAATACATCGTTGCTGCGCAAAGTGTTCGGGCATGCAAACTGAAAGAAGTGTGCGTCACACGTGAAATGAATTATAACATCAAGTAAAACAAAATTATGGCAATACAAATAGGAGACAAAGTCCCCGAATTTCTGGGGACAGACCAAGCCGGAAAAGAGGTTCGACTGAGCGACTTCAATGGAAAGAAGCTTGCCCTCTATTTCTATCCGAAAGACAATACGAGCGGCTGCACGGCAGAAGCATGCAGCTTGCGAGACGGTTATCAAGCTTTACAGGCTGCCGGCTATGAAGTGATTGGCGTGAGCAAAGACAGTGCCAAATCGCATCAGGGATTCATCACCAAACAGCAACTGCCTTTTCGCCTCATCGCCGATACGGACACCACACTCCAACAGCAATTCGGCGTCTGGGGAGAAAAGAAACTGTATGGGCGTACATACATGGGGACGTTCCGCACGACTTTTATCATCAACGAAAAAGGCATCGTGACAAATATCATCGGTCCCAAAGAGGTTAAAACAAAAGATCATGCCAATCAAATCCTTAATCTATAAAAACAACAGTATGGCAAAAGAAGATTTATTTGAAGAAAACAAGCAGGCGACTCCAGTTGAGAAACCGGCAATCAATGCAGACAAGCTGAAAGCACTTCGGGCGGCAATGGACAAAATCGAGAAAAATTTTGGTAAGGGGTCCATTATGAAGTTAGGCGACGAAAAAATTGAAAACATCGATGTGATTCCAACCGGTTCGATTGCATTGGATGCCGCTTTAGGAGTCGGTGGATACCCAAGAGGCCGCGTGATTGAAATCTACGGTCCGGAATCGTCCGGTAAAACAACGTTAGCTATCCACGCCATTGCCGAAGCACAGAAAATGGGTGGTATCGCAGCATTTATCGACGCAGAACATGCTTTCGACCGCTTTTATGCCGAAAAGCTGGGTGTAGACGTCGAAAACTTGTGGATTTCTCAACCCGATAACGGCGAACAGGCGTTAGAAATTGCAGAACAGCTGATACGTTCTTCCGCTGTAGACATCGTTGTCATCGACTCAGTTGCAGCTCTGACGCCGAAAGCAGAAATCGAAGGTGATATGGGCGATAGCAAGATGGGATTGCAAGCTCGTTTGATGTCACAGGCGCTGCGCAAACTGACGGCAGCCATCAACAAGACCAACACGACTTGTATCTTCATCAACCAATTGCGTGATAAAATCGGGGTGCTGTTCGGTAATCCGGAAACAACAACGGGAGGTAATGCACTGAAATTTTATGCATCCGTACGTTTGGATATCCGCAAAATCGGACAATTGAAAGATGGCGACGAAGTGAAAGGGAACCAAGTACGCGTCAAAGTAGTAAAAAACAAAGTGGCCCCTCCATTCCGCAAAGCCGAATTCGACATCATGTTCGGCGAAGGCATCTCCAAGTCTGGTGAAATTATCGATTTAGGAACCGAGTTGAACATCATCAAGAAAAGCGGTTCGTGGTACAGCTACAACGACACGAAACTCGGACAAGGACGCGATGCAGCCAAACAGTGTATCACGGATAATCCCGAATTGGCAGAAGAATTGTCAGGTTTGATATTCGAAGCCTTGAAGGATACACATTAAGCCATCAAATTTACGCTGGCCATAAGAAACGCTTATGACTCTCATAAGTTTTAGCTTACGGTCAGCGTAAATTCCTGTTTACGAACATCGTAACCCCAAACAACATCAATGACAGATAAAGAAAAATACCGTTTACTTTGCGAAACAGCAAACAATATCCCCATTTTCTCCCAAGCATGGTGGCTGGATACCGTTTGTGGAGAAAAGAATTGGGATGTAGTACTTATCGAAGAACATAACCGGGTCATAGCGGCGATGCCATTCTACCGCCCACTTAAGCATGTGATAAGTATGCCGTCTTATACCCAAACGATGGGCCCTCACATCATCCAAGAACCGACAGACAGTAAGTACACAACCCTATTAAGTAAACGACAATCTCTATACAAACAACTTATTGACAAATTGCCCCCGTTCACCTCTTTCCTCCAAAATTTTTCCTATTCAGTAACCGATTGGCTTCCGTTTTATTGGGCAAGATTCCAACAAACAACGCGTTATACGTATGTTTTGAAGGATATAAAAAAACACCAAATCATTTGGGACAATATGGATTCTAAGTTAAGATGGCGAATAACCCATGCCATAAACAAACATCATATCTCCGTAAAAACAGGAGTTTCAATTGATGAGTTCCTTTCTATTCAGAAAAAAACTTTTTTACGCCAAAAGATTCGAAACAAAGAAAGCGAAATGGTACTCAAGGAACTTATCCGAATTTGCAGAGAAAGAGGACAAGGAGAAATTTGGGGAGGCTATGACTCTCAAGGCCGATTACATGCTGCGACCTTTATTGTGTGGGAAAAATTTTCTGCTTATAACTTAGCGTCTGGAGGAGACCCCCTGCTTAGACACTCTGGAGCGAATAGTCTAATTCTATGGGAAGCTATTCGCTATATATCCCAATTTACTGATACTTTTGATTTTGAAGGTTCTATGCTTCCTGGAGTAGAACACTTTTTTCGAACATTTGGAGCAATCCAAACCCCTTACTTCACAATAAAAAAAGGAGAATTAAGTTTATTAGATAGGATTTGTCTAAAATTACAGAAATGGAAATAAACAATCATACATTACGTTACATTATACACTTTCTTATCGGAGAAAATTTATCTGATAATATTGTTTCTTCCATTGGTTATACGAATGACCATAAACAATTCAAGTCATATAACATAGTAATTATTCCTTCTTCCTTTTTTAGTCCGTCTGTTTATGGAACTGTAGTTTCGCTACCTGATTTACCTTTACAAAAAATAGAAGGTATACCGTTCCTATTCGGTTCACCTCAAATAGAAAGAAAAGAAAACACATGGATTATTCATGCAGATATTATCGCTAGTACCTATTTTCTTATTACAAGATATGAAGAAATTATACAACGAAACATACGCGATGAGCACGGACGATTTCCTGGGAAAAAATCTATTTTATATCGTTCTGGTATCTTATCACGTCCCATTATAGATGAATACCGCATATTATTACGAAAATACTTAACAAAAAACGAGATGCATATTCCTCCTATCGAAAAAAGAATACATCGGATTTTTTTAACACATGACTTAGACTCACTAACCCTTTATCATACGTGGAAAGGACTTATCCGCTCTATCCTTGACAAAAAAGGAATCATACCCTCTATAAAAGGGAAATTTGGCCCTATAGAGAAAGATCCATATTACACTTTTCCATGGTTATTTAAACAAAACGAACGGTTAAAACAACAAAATAAAGAAAATATATGCAAACAAATTATTTTTTTACGAAGTGGAGGAAATGAAATGCAAGATAAGCCACACTACAATTTACGAAGTAAAGATATTAGGCAATTACTACTGTTGGTAAAATCACATAATATAAATATTGGATTACACAGTAGTTATACAGCTGGAATAAATCCTACACTTATACAACAAGAAAAAATAAAACTCGAAACATATCTTAATATAAATATATCTTTTAATCGTCATCATTTTTTAAGTATACGTGAACCTGAAGATATGGATTATTTAGAACAATCAGGAATAACAGAAGACTTTACAATGGGTTATGCAGATGTAGCAGGTTTCCGATTAGGGACTTCTTATCCTGTACACTGGATCAATCCTGTTAATTGTCAATTATCTCCACTTATTCTTCATCCACTAACAATCATGGATAGTTCTTTAAGTGAAAAAAAATACATGAATCTAAATTATACAAATGCTTTATGTTACTGTAAAGATCTAATACAACAAGTAAAAAATGTCGGCGGAGAATTAACTCTTTTATGGCATAATACAAGTGTACAAAACTCCACAAATAATTACCAGAGAAAACTTTATTTCAATTTAATAAACGAACTCTCATTACAATGAAAATAGTTACAATCGTTGGAGCACGTCCTCAATTCATCAAAGCAGCCATGGTAAGTCGGGCGATACAAGAACATAACAAAAAAAATAATAGTCCTATAAATGAATTTATTCTCCATACTGGACAACATTACGACACAAACATGAATGAAATATTTTTCAATAGCTTGAACATTCCACGTCCAACTTGGCAATTACAATGCGGAAATAAACAGTACGGAGAAATGACAGGGAAAATGCTTATTGAAATCGAACAGATACTACTAAACAACCGACCAGATTATGTATTAGTATATGGAGATACAGACTCCACTTTAGCCGGAGCATTAGCTGCATCTAAATTATTAATACCTATTGTCCATGTAGAAGCCGGACTGCGAAGTTTTAACAAAAAAATGCCGGAAGAAATAAATCGCGTTCTAACAGATCATATCGCTTATTTACTATGTTGCCCAACGACAACAGCAGTAAGACATTTAGCAAATGAAGGCATTACGAAGGGGGTCTACCATGTAGGAGATGTTATGTATGACGCAACTCTTTTATTTGGAGAATTAGCAGAAACTTCATCGACAATCTTAAAACGACTAAAACTTATAGACAAAAGATTCAAACTTTGTACTATACATCGGGCAGAAAATACAAATCAGAAAGAACACTTATCACAAATTATAGATGCGCTTTTAGAAATTTCCTCAACTTCAGCCCCAATCGTTATACCACTTCATCCACGCACTCGATCTTTTTTAGAGCAATTTAATCTCCTTTCGTCTCTTCAACAAAAAAAAGGAATATATCTCATACCTCCTGTCGATTATATAGACATGATTATGTTGGAAAAACATGCCTCTACAATACTCACCGATTCTGGGGGAATACAAAAAGAAGCCTATTTCCATCGTACTCCTTGTATTACATTAAGAAATGAAACAGAATGGATTGAAACAGTCGATAACGGTTGGAATCAACTTGCTGGTTATAAGAAAGAGTCAATTTTGCATTGCTTGGAAATACATCCATTAAGGAAAGAAATTAATGATTATGGAAACGGTTATGCATCCCGATTAATTGTTGATTTATTAGAGCGTAACTATATACTTTAACGTGAATTCGATATAACCGAATAAATATTTTGTTGAGAATTAGGAACATAGCGATAAAAGCATTAAATTTATATAGGGATATTCAGTAAATGTTCCCTATATAAAGGTTTAATACCTGTAGTTTACCGAATGCTTACGTTAGGGCGGCTTTTTATTATTCTTCAGGCTCGAACTGTTCTAAGATGAGCTGCTCACCGTCCCAGTCGATGTAAGAAAAATGTTGCATCCAATCGCCTGCAATTAGTAGGCGGGAGGTTTTCGACAGCAAGAGGTCGAGCATGATATGCCGATGCCCAAAAATGAAGAAGTTGATATCCGGATGTGTTTTCAGATAATTTTTCGCAAACGAAACAAGGTATTCCTGTGCTTCTCCCTGGTATTCGGCCTCTTCTCCCGACTGCTCTTTCAGCCCCTTTTTGCGGCTACTGAGCGACCAGCCAAGTGCAAAACTGAATGTCCAACGGGGATGGATACCCGCATACAGCCATTGGCAGAACCGATTGCGGAACAGTGTCCGGATAAACCGGAACGCTTTGCTTCGATAGTCGACCTCGTCTCCATGCCCTAACAGGAAACGTTTGCCGAGCAGGTCTACAGTCAGTAAGTCCCGGTGAATAATCGCACCGATTTCTTTTGGCAAATAGTCGAACATCCAGATGTCATGGTTCCCGATGAAAAAATGAATTTCCACACCGTTGTCCGCCAGTTCGGCCAATTTGCCGAGAAAACGGACAAATCCTTTAGAGACCACATATTTATATTCATACCAATAGTCGAACATGTCACCCAAAAAATAGATGGCGATTGCATTTTCCTTGATGCTATCCAACCACCGGACTAATTTCTTTTCGTTTGCGCGTGGATTTTTATGAAAACGTGCACCTAAATGTGCATCAGAAGCAAAATAAATATGCCTGCGAATTGGATTCATTTTCATTCCGTTTACAAAAGCCCCAATTCTAATTTAGCCTCTTCCGACATCATGCTTTTGTCCCATTCCGGTTCGAATACAAGGTTGATTTCGACATTGTTTACATCATTGATGGATTCAATTTTCATGCGGACATCTTCCAAGATGAAGTCTGCGGCCGGACAGTTGGGGGCTGTCAAGGTCATGTCAATGCGTACATTTTTTTTTTCGTCTACTTCGATAGTATAAATCAGACCCAAATCGTAGACATTGACTGGGATTTCCGGGTCGTAGACGGTCTTCAGCATGGCTACGATGGCTTCTTCTGTTTGGAGAAATTCGTTATTCATCATCTTCTATTTTGAATACAAACATACAAAACAATTGACAATTAGCTTCGTGCTTCGGGACAAATAATTCTCCATTGCTTACAGTTTCCCTTCGTCAGCATAGCTGTAATAACGGTCGTCAGCAAGAATAATATGGTCTAGCAGCCGAATGTCCATTAATTGGGCTGCACTCTTGAGGTTTGCGGTCAAACGGTTGTCTTGGGGGCTGGGAGTCAGATTGCCCGAAGGATGGTTATGGCATAAAAGGATACCCGAAGCGAGCGTGTTGATAGCCGCTTTCAGGATGATGCGTAAATCGGCAGAAGTCCCATTCGTTCCCCCTTGACTGATTTTGATTCGGTCGATGACCTTTGAAGCGTTGTTTAACAAAGCGACCCATAATTCTTCGTGTGGCAAATCGCAAAGTAAAGGATGAAAAAGCAAAAAAGCCTCTTGGCTGGAACGGATGGAGGGACGTTGAAGGGGGACACTGTTCCCTCGTCTTTTCCCTAGCTCAAGCGCTGCAATGATTGTGATTGCCTTTGCCGTTCCAATCCCTTTGAAACAGGTTGTTAAATCTTTGATTGACAGCTTGCCTAATGCGTTCAGGTTATTGTTTGCCGCATATAAAATGCGTTGGGAAAGTTGAACGGCCGTTTCTTCTTGATTGCCTGAGCCAATGAGGATGGCCAATAATTCCGCATCGCTTAAAGAGGCAATCCCTTTTAATAGCATTTTCTCTCGTGGGCGGTCTGCTTCTGCCCATTCTTTTATTTTCATAGTAAGGAATTTTGTTAATTGACAATTGACAATTAAGCTTCGTATTCGGTGAAATAATTGTCAACTGTCAATTGTTAATTATCCATTGTTATCGTACTCTTCCGGCATAAGAACCGTCTTGTGTATTGATTTCGATTACTTCACCTTCCTCAATAAATAGCGGGACACGTATTTCTGCGCCTGATTCTACGGTTGCCGGCTTTAATGTATTGGTAGCTGTGTCACCTTTGATGCCCGGTTCGGTGTATGTCACTTTCAGTTGAACTTTGACAGGCATGTCTGCAAACAAAATCGTGTCAGTAGAAGCGTCAGAAACGACATCCACGATTTGCCCCTCAGTCATGAAGTCTACACCATTGATCAGGTTTTTGTCAATGATGACATCGTCGAAAGTCTCCTGATTCATGAAATGATAATGTTCGCCTTCTTTGTAAGTGTATTGATACGGACGGCGTTCTACGCGTACATCCTCCAATTTTTCGCCGATGTTGAAGCGACGTTCAATCACACCCCCTTTGACAACATCTTTCAATGTCGTACGCATGATGGTGTTTCCTTTTCCCGGTTTTACGTGGAGGAAATCAACGCAAAAATAGAGTTTTCCGTCCAATCGGATACATGTTCCTTTCTTGATGTCCTGTGAATTAATCATATTATTCGTTGTTATATAGTTAATCTGTCTTTCCTGAATTACGCGGCAAAAGTAGTGTTTTCCTCTCAAAATCACAAGGTTCAGCCTGATATACATAGGTGTTAAAAAATATTACTATCTGAGTGGCGGGAAATGGCCTTCGCCCAAATCCGGTTATCTAAAGGGTAAATTCTACTTAGATGAAGATTTGTTTATTCGTTTTTATTACTTTTGCGAATGGATTGAAGATATTTTTTTAATGCCTTCAAACGAGGACGTGGTATCATGTAGTTCACGTCTTTTTATTGTTTTATGGGAATCTGGGAAACGGAATTTAGTGATTTGGGTGTAGAATAATAAAAGGTAATTCAAAGTGGAAGCAGAAAGTCGGAAAATAGACGAACGGTTATTCGAGCAATTGTTTCGGGCACATTACGCAGATTTGTGCCGTTATGCTTCGCGTTTCTTGGCTAACCGACAGGCTGCTGAAGATATCGTACAGAGTTTTTTTGTCGCGCTCTGGGAGAACGAGGGCTTAACCGTTGATGCATCCAATTTTTTACCTTATGCTTATCGTGCAGTATATAACCGTTGCTTGAATTACTATAAGGCCGAACTGAGTAAAGAAACCTTTTTGGCATCGCTGGCGGAGGAGTGGGGGAGAGATGGCGGGGAAGAAGAGTTTCCGTATAAAAAAGAGGTGCGTGCAGCCCTTCGGAAACTTCCTCCCAAATGTTTGCATGTATTTCTCTTGAAATGCATACGCGAATTGAAGTATAAAGAAATAGCTGAAATAACAGGAATTTCTGTCAATACCGTTAAATATCACTTGGGCGAAGCTTTCCGTATCATGCGGGAAGAGCTGAAAGATTTGCTTATCGTGGCGTTGGCATGGTTGTGGGTGTAGGTGTTGGCCGTTACACTATTTAACAAATAATTTTTATTTTCTTCCTACCCATTTTCAGGTATCGAGCTGTTATAAGGGCAAAAGAGATGACGCATGAAAAATGAAAACGACATATATGCCCTTATGTTAACGGTTCTGACCGGCGAAGCAACGGACGAAGAACGGCGCACATTGGATGCGTGGTTGGCAGAATCGGATGCAAACCGGCAACGATTTGAACAGGTCAGACGCCTGTTTCACCTTTATGCTGTCCATAATCCTGCCACAGATGAAACGTATGATGTCGAACGGGTGTGGGAAAAGGTTCGCCGGCAAACAATCGGAAAGAAACAGGTATGGATGCGTTGGCTGTCGTATGCGGCTGCTGTGGCGATTCTGATTGCGGTAGGGTTAGTCTGGTGGAAACCGGTTGCGCCGGAAAACGTAGCGAAGGTGGACGAACTGCACATCGACCAACCGGTACTGATGTTGGAAAACGGGAAGCAAATCCCGCTGAAACAGGACAGTTTTTCTATTCGGCAAGGCAATACGTTGATTCAAAACAATTCGCAGAACCAACTTTCTTATAAGAAAATAGAAAAAGAGCTCTTTCCGAAAGAAGAGGAAATAACTTGGAACCGCTTGGTGATACCGAAAGGGAATGTGTATGAATTGGAATTGGCAGACGGGACGCATGTCTGGTTGAACGCCGAATCGGAGTTGACCTATCCGACCCGTTTCCCCTCTGACATACGCGAAGTCAAGCTAAAAGGAGAGGCCTATTTTGACGTAGCCCAAAATCCGGAAAAACCTTTCCGGGTACAGACAAACGAAGTGGCGGTGAAGGTGTTGGGGACATCTTTCAATATCTCTGCTTATGAGACGGAACGGTTTACCAGCGTTACGTTGGTCGGCGGTTCGGTTGCGGTACAGACCGATAAAGGCGAACAATTCCGGATTGTCCCATCCGAACAGTTTACACACGACGGGCAGACCCATCAATTGGCGATAAAGAAGGTCGATACCGACCTGTACACCTCTTGGACAAGGGGCGAATACATCTTTAAAGATGCTACTTTGGAAGACATTTTTGGAAAATTGAGCCATTGGTATGATTTTACCGTGAAATATCAAAACGACCAGTTGCGCCGGAAGCGGTTTTCACTTGTCGTGGACAGAAAGATAAGCCTAAACCAATTGCTGGAGCTGATTAGTTTCACTTCGGATATTCAATTGGAACAAAATCAAAAAAACATTATTGTCAAACGAAAAGGGAAGGAGGTGCAATGAATTAGAGGTGTATCATGAAAACGAAAAAGGGAGACAGTATGGATCAGATACCATCTCCCGCTACAGATTTAGTAAACGAGTAAATAATTCAATTTAAACCTGTAAAAGCATACAAATTTATGGAAGAAAACAGAGATAAGACTTCTGTGTATATAGAAAAAGTCTTAAGTCGATTATCAATTTTAGTTTTATTAGTAGCTTTTTTAAGCTTTTCGCCGGAAGTTTCGGCATCAGAGACTCTTTTTAAGCAAGAGTACACATTGAACCTATCTTTTAAGAATGCCCGGTTGGAGCAAGTGCTGGATGCAATTATGAAGCAATCCGGTGTCAAAATCGCTTATAGCAGTGAGGAGCTTCGGGAGGATCAACTGGTTTCGGTGGAGATCCAAACGACAAATATCTTGACTGCTTTGCGTTCTGTCTTGGGGGAAGGTTATTCATTCAAGCAGATTGAAAATTACATCGCGATAGCTAAAATTCCTTCCGGTATACCGGAAGTCGTCAGCCGCGACGCGGCTGACGACAGGGATTGGACTATTCAAGGGCAGGTGATGGAAAATACGGAACCTCCTCTTCCCTTAGCCGGCGTCAATATCATAATCAAAGGGACAAACTTGGGTACTGTCAGCGACGGGAACGGTTACTTCAGCATCAAGGCGAAACGGGGAGATGTTTTAATCTTCCGCTACATCGGATTCCAAGATTATGAGTATGTGGTCTCTCGTGCAATCAGTAACTTGACGGTTGCATTGAGAACCGATTCGGAAGAGTTGGACGAGGTAATTGTCACCGGTATTTCGGAAGAGAGGCGGGTGAATTCTGTTTCTGCCGTTTCGACATTGAATGTTGCCCAAAATCTGGCGACGAAACCCATCACCTCTTTATCCCAATCTTTGCAAGGTGGCATTACCGGTTTGAACGTAACGCAAAGTTCAGGTTTGCCGGGTGCAGATGCAGCAACCATTAAGATTCGTGGGATTTCGTCTATCATCACCGATAATGATCCGTTGGTTTTGGTTGATGGTATCCCGATGGATATGAACCAGCTGGATCCGAATACGATTGAAAGTGTAACCGTCTTGAAAGACGCTGCCGCAGCAGCAATCTATGGTGCCCGTGCGGCAAACGGCGTAATTGTCGTTAAGACGAAACGCGGTATGCCGGGTAAGGTGTCGGTTTCTTACAATGGTTATGTTGGTGTACAACAGGCAACCTATTTGCCGGAATTTGTTGATGCGGCCACTTATATGGAGATGGCAAATGTGGCAAATACAAATATCGGTGGTGACCCGACCTATTCGCAGGAAACAATCGACGCGACCCGCAATCGCACGGATCCGATCCGTTATCCGGATACCGACTGGCTGGATTATATTTTGAAGAATGGTTTTATCCACAGCCATTCGGTAGCTGTTTCCGGAGGTAGTAACTTGGCTCGTTTTGCGTTGACGGTGAACTATTTGAAAAACGAGGGTCTGATTGATAAAGCACGCTCGGATCGGTTGAATATCCGTGCGAATACCTCTGTCAACTTGTTAGATAACCTGTCTGTCAATATGGACTTTAACGCATACCGTACAAATCGCTATGAACCGATGTATCGTGATGGGTCTTATACGACGGAGATACTTCGGTATACCTATTTGACTCCTCCGAACGTCATTCCGGTATATCCGATGAAGGAGGGAAGCGATATCGTTTATTACGGGAACCGACCGGAACAACGGAACCCGGCAGCCTTACTGGAACGTGGCGGCGAGTATAAAGGGTTGGAAGATAATATCAGTATTAATATCGCGCCCCGTTGGGAAGTCATTCCCAATTTGATTTTACGTGGGCAGTATTCTTATCGGGTCAGTAGTACGGCTAACACGCGGACAAGGCGTTCATACAATTTCTTCGATTACGAAACCGATGCGTTACTTCAAACATGGGATGCCATCAGCTCTTCCGGGCAAGACAGGAGCAGTTATTATTACATCGGTGCGACGGCTGAATATACGTTCGAAAAAGACAAGCACCGTTTGTTTGCAATAGGCGGGTATAACCAAGAGTTGACCAATACCGGTAATTGGGATCAATATTCGATGGTCTCGATGTATGCCAAAGCTAACTATACGTTCAACGAACGGTATTTGCTGGAAGCAACGGTTCGTCGTGACGGTTCATCCCGCTTCGGGCCGGGCCATAAATTTGGCGTGTTCCCCTCCGTCGGTGCCGGTTGGAATTTGCATGAAGAGTCGTTCATGAAGAACCTGAAGTTTATAAACAACTTGAAAATCAGGGGTTCTTTTGGATCATTGGGTAACGAAAATATCGACTTGTACCAGTACCAGAACTTAATTGATGCAAGCAATGGTAACGAAACCTTCTACGGTAATCCGGATTTAACTTGGGAGACCGTACAGATGGGGAATATCGGGGCTGACATCCGGTTGTTTAAGGAACTGGATATTACAATCGATTATTATAACAAGTTGACAAAAGATTTGATTTTGGAACCTCCTATCTCTTATATCGGAGGAACAGAGGCAACTTTGTTGAATTCCGGAAAGTTGAGAAACAAAGGATGGGAAATCGATGTCAATTGGAACAAGCAAATCACGAAAGACTTTAATCTGAATATTCACGGCGGTATCAGCCATAACGAGAACAAAATCGAGGAACTGTTTGGCGGGCCATACGATTATGGATCTACTATTCATCAAGAAGGATATGCCTTGAGCAGTTGGTTCGTCTATCCGACGGACGGTTTGTTGCAGGAAGATGACTTTACCACGAATGCTGACGGCGAATTGGTTCCCAAAGATGGAGTAGTTATTTTTGACGGGCAACAGCCTGGTGATATTCATTATGTGGATACAAATGGCGACGGACAGATAACGGAAGCCGACCGTGTGATTCGCGGAGACGCCCAACCGAGTTTGAACTATTTCGCCAATCTGACCTTGAATTGGAAAAAATGGAGTTTGGAAGTGTTGTTTCAAGGGGTGACCGGAGTGGATGCCTACTATTCCGAACCCTATTCATATGGATTGGATATTTCAGGGGAGGGCCAGGTTCCGTTGCAAGTTCAGACAGATTACTGGACTCCGACAAATACGGATGCACGTTACCCGCGTTTAGCCCCTAGTTCGTCTTATGGCAACAACCAGCATACGTCCGATTTTTGGCATTTCGATGCCGGATACTGCCGTGTGAAGTACATCCAGTTGGGATATACGTTCGACCAGTTAGGTCTGAAAAAATGGGGTGTTTCCAGCATTCGCCTGTATGTGAATGCACAAAATCCGTTTACGTTTGCCAAAGAAGATTTGGTAGACCCGGAAAGCCGGGGACAGTTGGCCTCTTATCCTTTGGTAAAGACTTACTCTTTTGGCGTTAGTTTGAACTTCTAAAAAATAGTGCGTTATGACAAATAAAATGAATATTTTCGGCAAAAAAGCGTTTGCGCTCTTGGCTGCGTCTGTAATGTTTTGTAGTTGTGAAGATTTTTTGACCCGCGACCATCCGACCGGAATAACGGATGATGATTTCTGGGGAACGATCAATGAGGTCAGTTCTGCGCTTGGGCAATGTCAGAATTGGCCCAGAGGGACTTATCATTATACCTCTCCCTATTTGGCATGGGTACACATGGAAGGGATGACGGACAATATCTATTGGGGTGGTAACTTCCGTAATGAAATCACGAATGTTGGAAATGGTTCGCTAACCACGACGACCGGTGGTTATATGGATTTGGTATGGCAGGACCATTATGTCCGTATCCGCCGGTGTTGTCGCGTATTGGAACATATTGACGAAGCCTACTTTGTAGACGAGGCCGAGCGCGAGCGGATGCGGGCGGAGGCTCGTACGTGGCGGGCGTGGTACCACATGCAGTTGTTGCTCTATTACGGCCTTCATGATGGTATTCCTATTGTGGAGCAGTCGCTCAATGGCGATGAAATTTATCAGCCGCGTCGGAGCGCTCAGGAATGTTTGGACTGGTTGAACCAAGAGTTCGATGCATTGATAGCTATTACGGACGATGCTGTCTATCCTTTTGTGTGGGATAGAGACCGCCGTTCGCGAATGTGCCGGTCGTATGCCTTGACGTTGAAGATGGATTTGAACTTGCAGTTCAAGCAGTACGACGTGGCTATGGCTGCTGCCAAAACGATTATTGACGAAGGGGTATATGAATTGTACTACAACGAAGAAACAACAGACGAAACGCCCGGTGTGCATTACCGTGACATGTTCAGTTATACAGGGCAGACCAATAGCGAACAGATTATCTACATTGGTAGCGGATGTTCGGAAATTTGGTTTCGTAATGCCCCTCAAAGTTTAGGAGGGCAAGGGGCTGCCAGCGTGTTGAAATCGCTGGTAGATACCTATGAAACGGCGGACGGAGTGGCATTGAGCGATCTGCCGGAAGCAGAACGTGTGCAGTATGAGCGAGACCCGTTTTATGGAGAGCGTGATCCGCGTCTATCCCACTCGATTGTTGTGCCGGGCGACAGTACTTCTTTTACCGATTATGTGTATAATCCGTGGTCCGGAGCTGACCTGGTCGGGACGAGCGGTGCTTCGCGAACCGGTTATTGGCAGAAAAAATGGTTGAATGAACAGGATCGTCCGTCTCCCCAAGCCGGTAGTTTGACTTTCACATTTTATCGGTATGCCGAAGTATTACTGGATTATGTAGAGTGTTTGATTGAAACCGGCGATTGGCAGAATCCGGACGTTGAACGCTATATCAACATGATCCGAAACCGTGCGGATATGCCGGATATGGATCTGTCAGTTTACAATACGCAAGAAAAGGTTCGCGAACTGTATCGCCGCGAGCGGCGCGTCGAATTGGCGTTTGAAGGAAAACGTTATTGGGATATCCGTCGTTGGGGTATTGGCAATGAGGTGATGCAAGGCGCGGCTCAAGGCGCATGGAATCCGAATAGTCAGGCGTTTGTAACGGTGGAAACACGTAACTGTACGTTCCCGAAGTATGATTCGTGGCCGATTCCGCAAACAGAGGTGACGGCCAATCCCAATATTGAGCAGCCGACTGGTTGGTAATGATTA
The DNA here is from genome assembly GCA_964465405.1 of uncultured Parabacteroides sp. GTDB lineage: Bacteria > Bacteroidota > Bacteroidia > Bacteroidales > Tannerellaceae > Parabacteroides. The sequence goes on from CAYXIX010000022.1 coordinate 22,310, forward strand.
TTTTTAGGGTTGCACCATAAATGGTTTTGCTCCATTGGGTGCGGCCCTTTTTGTATCATCT
>CAYXIX010000023.1:0-18337 GCA_964465405.1 uncultured Parabacteroides sp.
GCTTGCAAAATACACACACAATGCTTATAAAATCGTCTATTTTGCCTGTTTGATACAAATCTGAAAGGCTATTGGAAGATTTTAGAAGGCCGCTTCCCTTACGGTCTTTTACATTTGTGCCAAAAGTTAAACACAAAAGTATCAATTTTTTAAACACAGATGTATTATGGATTACACGTACATGAAAGGTTGTGCCCTGTGCATGACATTGTGTCTGGCTTCGGCTGCTTTGCCCTGTGTGGCAAGGGCGGAAAGCTCAGTAATCGTGAATGAGGTCTTACAGTCCTCTGTAGTGAAAGGAGTCGTCAAAGACTCAAACGGAGAACCTCTATTAGGGGTGAATGTGGTAGTGAAAGGTACGACGCTTGGAACGGTTACCGACATTGATGGGAACTTCTCAATCTCAGATGTTCCAACCGGTAGTACACTGGTGATTTCTTACATAGGTTTTAAATCACAGGAAATTGCCGTAAAGGGCAGTACTCCGCTGAATATTATCTTGGAGGAAGATTCGGAGGCGCTGGACGAGGTGGTGGTCGTCGGGTATGGAGTTCAAAAAAAGAGTGATGTAACAGGGGCACTTTCGTCTGTAAAAGGTGAAGAATTAACTAAACTATCGATTGCTCGTGCGGATCAGGCATTGCAAGGACAGATGGCAGGGGTGATGGTTCAAAATAGTGTAACAGCACCGGGAGAAGCACCTGTGATTACGATTCGAGGCGGGAACTCTTTAACGGGTGATAATGCGCCGCTGGTAGTTATTGACGGTGTTTTAGGAGGAGATCTTTCTTTACTCGATCCGAATGATATTACTTCGATTGAAGTTTTGAAAGATGCTTCTTCTACATCAATTTATGGATCTCGTGGTGCCAATGGTATTATTATGGTATCTACTAAACGCGGTAAATCAGGTAAACCAACAGTTTCTTATAATGGTTATGTATCTGTGCAGCAGGTAGCTAAAAAAATGGATATGTTGAGTGGCCCGGAGATGTATGATATGTTGAGAGAAATTGAGGAAAATTATCCTGAAACTGCGTTTCGTATTCCAGATTGGGTTGACCCGGATAATTTGAATGATACGGATTGGCAAGACGAAATTTTCCGTACTGCTCCAATTACAAGTCATGCTATTTCAGTTAGTGGAGGTTCTGAAACGACTAAATATGCTTTGTCTGGAACCTATTTGATGCATCAAGGTATTATAGAGAATTCAGATTTTAATCGTGCAGGTATTCGGGCCAATATCGAACAAAAGTTAGGGAAACGGGTAACAGTAGGAGCATTGTTGAATGCATCACGTTCGACATCCAGTAGTGCTAGTATCAACCAGATGAATGGTTCTGATGGAGGAGGTGTTACTTTTGCAGCTTTAGGTTTTAGCCCATTGGTCTCAGTATATGATGATGAAGGAAATTTTAGTGGTCCTTTGATGGATGGCGCACAGATTAATAATCCGATTGCATTATTGAATGATCAAGTGATTGATAATGTGCGTAATTATTTTCAAGGGACTGCCTTTCTTGAATGGGAAGTTATAGATGGATTACGTTTTAAAACGGCTTGGACTTATACCTTAAATCAAAGGCAGCAAAGGCAATTTACGTCTGGTGAAAATTTGTTGTCATATAAAGGACAAGGATATGCTTATATGCAGGATCAAGAAACTACGAACTGGCTGGGTGAAAATACATTAACCTATTCGAAAACGTTTAATGACGATCATGAGTTGAATGTAGTCGCTGGATTTACGGCAGAAGCATCTGATTATTTTTACAATACGAGTAGTGGTAAAGGATTCGACATTGAGTCTTTAGGTTATTGGAATATGGGATTGGCAGATGCAAGTTTGCTTACTGTTGGTAGTGGCGGAAATCATACAGCAATCGCTTCTTGGTTGGGGCGTGTGAATTATGCATATAAAGGAAAATATTTGGCTTCGGTAAGTTTTCGTGCCGACGGCTCTTCTAAATTTGCGAAAAATAATAAATGGGGATATTTTCCTTCTGCGGCAATTGGCTGGCGTATCAGCGAGGAAGATTTCATGAAAGATATTTCTTGGATGCAAAATCTAAAATTGCGTGTCAGTTATGGAGAAACCGGAAGTCAAGCGATTGATGCTTATCAGTCATTAGCTAGTTTTTCTATTACAAGTTATGTCTTGAACCAATCTTCAGCTGTAGCATTGATACCGAATCGGGTTCCGAATCCTGATTTAAAATGGGAAACAACCAAGCAGACTGATATAGGTATTGATTTGAGTGTGTTTGGTGGACGTATTTCAGTGGTAGCAGATTATTATTATAAGAAGACTGTCAACCTTCATTATGATAAAGTGTTGCCTTATTATACGGGTTATTCTACACAAACTCAGAACATAGGGAGTAAGCAAAACAAAGGGTTTGAGTTTACGCTGAATACGCAAAATTTGGTAGGAGCGTTCAAGTGGTCGACTTCATTTAATATTGCACTGAATCGTGAGAAAGTGCTAGATTTGGGCGGTGACGAGTACTTCTATACGAATGGTTCTGGTGGAGCATTAGGATCTGGATTTAATGAAACTGGTATTGTCATGGTCGGTGAGCCGTTAGGTAATTTCTATGGGTATGTTTGTGATGGAATTTATCAAAATGAAGCAGAGGTTGCAGCTTTACCATCTTCTTCTGCAGCCGTAGGTGCAATTAAATATAAAGATTTGGATGGCGATGGAGAGATTACAACAAACGACAGAACGATTATTGGTAATGCTAATCCGAAATTTATATTTGGTATAGGTAATGATTTCTCATATAAAAATTTTGATTTGAGTTTTATGTTTCAAGGGACGTATGGGAATGATATCGCGAATTTGTTAAAAGCCACTTTTGGTAGTGCTCCAAATACAAATAGTGTTTATAATGTATTTGATTATGTGTATAAAGACGCATGGAGAGGTGAGGGAACCTCAAATACACAACAAGCATTGAATCAAGGTTCCGGACCGATGTCAGACCGCTTCATTGAGGATGGTTCTTATCTTCGTCTGAAAAATTTGGCATTCGGATATACGCTGCCAAAGTCTGTCACGTCTAAAATTGGTATTACGAACTTGCGTTTTTATGTAAGTGGACAAAACTTGTTCACGGTGACTAATTATAGCGGATATGACCCTGAAGTCAATTCACAAACAGGTAACTATAATCTGGGATATGATAGAGGTAGTTATCCATCGGTACGTTCCTATACATTCGGTTTAAGTCTCACATTATAATTCTATATAATTCAAATGAAAACATTAATAAATAAAATAATCGCAACAGGTTTGTGTGTGTTGTTATTGGGGACAAGCGGTTGCGAATCGTTTTTGGAAGAAGAACCAAAAGATTTTCTTTCTCCTGATAATTTGCCAAATACAGAGGCCGAATGCAATATGTTGTTGTTAGGTGCAATGTCATATTGGCAGAGTAATAACTTTGAACGTCATATTAATTTTATCGCAGAAGCAACAACCGATGCCGTAGTTAGTGCTTCTGTGAATAATATTGCGCGTGATGAGATGAATTCATTGACTTGGCAAGATGATAATGAAAGTTTGTATAAACCTTGGCAGCAGTTTTATGCTTGCATTAATGCTTCCAATATTATGATTCAAAAAGTACCAAATGCGGCTAACGTGACGGATGATATAAAAAATCAATACGTGGCAGCAGCTCGTTATATGCGTGCATTGTCTTATTTCTATTTAGTCCGGATTTTTAATGATGTTATTTATTTGGACGCGCCGGTAGAAGATTTCGAAGCATCAACGTCTTTGACCAAGACATCTGCAGCGGAAATCTATAATCATATCATTGAGGATTTGGAGTTTGCTGAAACATATTTGCCCGTTCAATGGAGCGAAGGTACAGAACGCCCTACTATTGCTGCTGTGAAATCTCTTTTAGCATGGGTCTACATTACAATGGCTGGTGAACAGATTAATGATCAAAGCATGTGGGCAAAAGCAGCGTCAAAAGCAAAAGAAGTTATTGATAATGAAGCGAATTATGGTATTGAATTGTTGGCAAATTATGAGGATCTTTGGAAAGTTGAGAATCGTTATAATAAAGAATCTATTTTTGCTTTTAATTTTGCAGATGGATTAGGGGATAATCAATGTGGAGCAGAATGGCGTCCGACTAATGTGGGTTCTGAATCTGGTTGGGGATTTTTCTATACGTTACCGTCTTATATAAATAAATTTGAAGAGAATGATATACGGAAAGCTGCAACTTTTTTAACTGAAATTGTAAGTACTGTCGATGAAAAAACTTATACGGTTAGTGATTTCGGAAATCCTTATCCGCATGGTAAAAAATGGTGTGATGCTGGTCGGGAAGATTTTTCTCAGCGCAATAAACGTACGGATATGTATATTCCTATTATTCGCTATGCTGATGTCCTTTTGATTTATGCAGAAGCAGAAAATGAAGTGAATGGTCCGACAGCAGATGCTTATAATGCGGTGAATCGTTTACGTGGGCGTGCTGGTCTGGAAGATTTGTCTGGTTTATCGAAAGAGACTTTTCGTGATGCTATCCATAAAGAGTGGATATTGGAAACAACACATGAGCGGATTTATCGTTTTAATTTAATTCGTTGGGGTACTTATTTGGATGTGATGAGAGAATATTTCCAAGAAAATTTCCCGGAAAAGGTAAAAAATGTAACCGAAGACAGATTATATTTCCCATGCCCGAATCATGATGCAATGTTAAATCCGAACCTGTAATAAGAATAAATAATACTTGTTGAGCAAAGGGACATAAAACATCTTTTTAGAATTTTGTGTTCCTTTGTTTTTCAAAAATGGATAAAGTATATTATGAAAATTGTATTTTTAACTTGTTTATATTGTCTTTTTTCTTTGGGAATTTTTGCCAAAGTCCCATCAATGAATAAAACCCGTTTGACGGAGAATTGGTTGTATTTGAAAGGTGATTTAGGTGGAATTTGGGAGGCTGTGAGGCCGGTTGCTCCCGGAAGTTCGGAAGCTGTCCCTATTTGGCAGCCGGTTACACTTCCGCATTGTTTTAATGCTGAAGATGCGGTTGATCCGGATGTAAACTATTACGAAGGGCCGGGATGGTATAAGACGTTATTGGCGATTGATAATCCTTATCCAGAGGGACGGGTTGTTTTGGATTTTGACGGGGCTGGACAGAAAACAGATGTATATGTCTATACAACGCATGTGGGACATCATGTAGGAGGATACGATAGTTGGAGTGTAGATATTACGGATGCGGTGAAGATGTTTTTGAGTGATAAAGATGCGGTGAAACGTTTTGATGGAAAAATTCCTCTTTCGATACGGTGCGACAACACGCGGGATATAGAGATGATACCATCTGATTTAGCTGATTTTAATGTATATGGAGGGTTGTATCGATATGTCAGTTTGGTTTATTTGCCGAAACTTTCTTTCGAGCAGATCCGTTTGGAACCGACCTTGACTCCAGACTTGAAACAGGGTACATTGAAAGTGAAGACAACCTTTTATAATCCGGAAGATGTAAAAAAAGCAGATGTACAGATTGCCATTTATAACCCGGAGGGAAAACGGGTTTGTGCGGAGACCGTACAGGTTTTACCTCCGTTGGGAAATCAACTTTTGACGGAAATGACCTTGAAGAATCCCTCTTTATGGGATGTGGATGCACCGGAGTTATACACTTGTGAGTTGACAATAAAAGGGGAAAATCAGGATTTTACAGTAAAAGAGCGTTTCGGGTTCCGGTTGTCGGAATTTAAAGAGAAAGGACCCTTCTTTTTAAATGGCCGCCGATTGCTGTTGCGGGGTACGCATCGGCATGAAGACCACGCCGGTGTAGGGCAGGCGATGACGGAAGAGATGATGCGCACGGAGATGCAGATGATGAAAGATATGGGAGTGAACTTTATCCGTTTGGGACATTATCAGCAGTCGGAAATCATCTTAAATCTTTGTGATGAGTTAGGCATTTTGGTGTGGGAAGAGATTCCTTGGTGTCGGGGCGGACTTGGTGGCGAACAGTATAAAGAGCAGGCCCGTCGGATGTTGACGAACATGATTACGCAACATTACAATCATCCGGCTGTGATTATTTGGGGATTGGGTAATGAAAACGACTGGCCGAATGATTTCAGTACGTTCGATAAAAGTGCGATTCGTGCGTTTATGAAAGAGCTACATGATTTGTCGCACCAGTTGGACGATACGCGCATGACAGCAATCCGCCGTTGTGAATTTTGTAGTGACATAGTCGATGTCTATTCTCCCTCTATCTGGGCCGGTTGGTATCGGGGGGTATTTACGGATTACAAATCTATTTCGGAAGAGGAAATGCAGAAAGTCAAGCATTTCCTGCATGTAGAATGGGGAGGGGATAGCCATGCTCGTCGGCATTCGGAAAATACTTTTTCCTATTTGAAGAACATTGAGGCCGGTAAAGGTGGAGATGAACGTGCAGGCGATGCGTCGATGTATGGCGGAATTCCGCGTGCCTCGCGTGATGGTGATTGGTCGGAAAGCTATATTGTACGCTTAATCGACTGGCACTTGAAAGAACAAGAGACTATGTCTTGGTTGACAGGGACGGCCTATTGGCCTTTTAAAGATTTCTCGACACCTGTGCGCCCGGAAAATCCTGTCCCGTATGTAAATCAGAAAGGGGTAATTGAACGTGATTTTACCCTCAAGGAAAGTTATTATGTTTTTCAATCTTATTGGACAGAAAAGCCGATGATTCATATTTACGGACATACATGGCCGGTGCGTTGGGGTGAAAAGGAAGAACGGAAAGAGATATTGGTCTATTCCAATTGCGACGAGGTAGAACTTTTTGTCAACGGCGTGAGTCAAGGCGTGAAGAAGCGGAATAGCCAGGACTATCCGGCTGCCGGTCTTCGTTGGAATTGCCTCTATCAAGAAGGAATGAATGATATCCGTGCCGTCGGAACGAAGAAAAAAGTAAAAGTAACCGATGAAATTCGTCAAGAATACCAAACGGAGAAGTGGGGAAAAGAGGCCGTTTGCCAAGTGAGCGTATTACCGTCAAAAGGGGATACGGCAACCGTAGAGGTGCAGTTGGTTGATGCCAATGGCGTCCGTTGCTTGGACTCAAAGAAACGAATCGCTTTTGAATTGGCCGGCGACGGGACACTGATTTGCAATCAGGGGACATCGACCGGAAGCCGTAAACTGCAAGCTTACAATGGTCGTGCTTTGATTCGGGTGAAAACGAATGGAGGGAAAAGCTGTGTCGCCGTAAAGGTGGAAGGGCTCCCGACTGCCTTTATCGAATTGGGCGGCAATTGATTTTGCTTATGAGGGAAACCATATCTTTTCAAAATTGTTTAAAGGATTGCGTGTGGACAGTGGCGACAATGATGAGCGATTGATGCGGATTGTAGAAAAATATCGTTCATTGGGCATTGACCCGCGAACCTTTGCATATAAAAAGTGCCGTTGTATGATTTTTTTCTTATCTTTGTCTGCTTAAGAGTTATATGTCAATATTGTATGAGCGAATGTGAAATGGATGCTAAAATCAAAAATGTGATTTTCGACTTTGGCGGGGTAATTATCAATCTGGCTCGGAACCGATGTATTGATGCTTTTGAACGACTGGGAATTGCCAATCTTCGCGAACAAGTTGTGGGGAGTTGTCAACGTTGGGATTTATTCATGCAATTGGAGTTGGGGAATATTTCACCTGTTGAATTTCGTAACAGAATCCGTCATTTGTCGCAACAGGTATTGACAGACGAAGCCATCGACGCTGCGTGGAACGCAATGTTGGGGGATATCCCTTCTGAGAAATTGGAACTGCTGCTCGAGCTTCGTCAGCGTTATAACATCTATTTGCTTAGTAATACGAACGTAATCCATTGGGAGTGGGCAGAAAAGAATCCGTTGTCTTACAACAGCTATCATGCTTCCGATTTCTTTGATCGGATTTATCTCTCTTATCAGCTTCATTTGTTGAAGCCGGATCCGAGTATTTTCGAATATGTGTTGCAAGATGCAGGCATTCGTCCGGAGGAAACCTTTTTCATGGATGATTCCCTTCAGAATTGCCGTTCGGCTGCCTCTTTGGGGATACAGACTTATACCCCGCAGCCCCGCGAAGACTGGTCTTATTTATTTAAGTGAAAGTATAATTTAAAACGAGTATATCATGAAGCAACTGTTTGTTTTTATCATTTCTTTGCTGTTGGTCGGAACGGCATCAGCACGTAACCCCATTCAAACATTACTGATTACGGGGCAAAACAACCATAACTGGCAAGTAAGTCACATTGTGTTGAAACAGATTTTGGAAAATTCCGGTCGTTTTGCGGTTGATTTTGCAATTTCTCCGGCGAAAGGAGAAGATATGTCAGGGTTTATACTTGATTTTAAGCCTTACCAATTGGTTGTGCTCGATTATAATGGTGATTCATGGCCGGAAGAAACCAATAAGCGTTTTTTGGAATATGTTCAGAATGGAGGTGGGGTCGTTATTTATCATGCCGCAGATAATGCTTTCCCCACATGGAAAGCCTATAATGAGATTTGTGCCTTAGGCGGATGGGAAGGGCGTGATGAGAATTCCGGTCCATACGTCTATTGGCAGAACGACCGTTTGGTGAAAGACAGTTCGGCTGGTGTGGGGGGATCGCATGGCGAACAACATGAATATGTACTGAACGGGCGCGATAAAACACATCCGATTATGAAAGGGCTGCCATTGAAATGGCGTCATGCAAAAGACGAGTTGTACGATCGGATGCGTGGACCGGGAAATATTGGTCAGATTCTTTACACGGCCTATTCGGAACCATCTACAGGAGGTTCTGGTCGGGAAGAGCCGTTGATTTTTACAGTTGATTATGGGAAGGCACGTATTTTCCACACGATGCTCGGACATGCCGGTTCGACTGTGGAAGATAATATAGCCATGCAATGTACGGGGTTTCAGGTTCTACTCCTTCGTGGGGCCGAATGGGCGGCTACGGGTAAAGTAACGCAGAAAATCCCGAAAGATTTTCCGACAGAGACACAAGTGTCGCTACGGAAAGATTATAAATAAATGGACAATAGCCTATTCGTTTCACCGGGTGCGAAGCGAATAGGCTATTGTCCATTGTTAATTATAACGAATCAAAAATGCCGGTTGAAAGATATCGTTCGCCTGTATCGGGTAGCAAAACGACAATCTTTTTCCCTTTGTTTTCTGTTCGTTGGGCTATCTGTAACGCAGCGTAGGTCGCGGCTCCTGATGATATGCCGACGAGTAATCCCTCTTTGTGTGCCAGTTCGCGTGTCGTGCGAAAAGCTTCGTCGTCGTCTACGGTGACGATTTCATCAACAGCCGTACCATCATAGTTTTTAGGAATAAAGCCGGCTCCACTCCCCTGAATTTTGTGTGGTCCGGGTTTGCCTCCTGACAAGACAGGAGAATTACTCGGTTCGACGGCTATAATCCGGATATTCGGATTGTACGCTTTTAACCCTTTTCCTACACCGCTGATAGTTCCTCCTGTCCCTACGCAGGCGACGAAGATATCCACCTGCCCGTCCGTATCGCGCCAAATCTCTTGGGCTGTCGTCCGGACGTGTTGTGCAGGGTTTGCCGGGTTCTCGAATTGTTGCAGAATGATGGAACCGGGTGTCTCGTCGCGTAAAGACTCAGCTTTATCTATGGCTCCCCGCATCCCTTTTGCGGCGGGAGTAAGCACTAAAGTTGCCCCTAACGCTTTGAGCAGCTGACGCCGTTCGAGGCTCATCGTTTCGGGCATCGTAAGCACCAGTTTATATCCTTTGACGGCCGATACGAATGCCAACCCGACCCCCGTGTTGCCGCTGGTCGGCTCGATGATGGTTGCACCCGGTTTTAAACGGCCGTTGGCTTCGGCATCTTCAATCATGGCAAGTGCTACACGGTCTTTCACGCTTCCTGCCGGATTAAAATACTCCAGTTTCCCTATGAGGGTAGCCTGTAAATGATGGCTTGCGTTGAAGTTTGATAACTCTAATAACGGAGTATTACCGATAAGCTCTGTCAGCTTTTTTGCAATTTGTGACATGACTTTGAATGTTATTTAATGTTATTTCTTTTTCAATATACTGTTGACAACCCGGATAGACGACACGAGTTTATCTGTTGAAGTAAAAACGTCTACGTTCCAGACGTGTGACGAACGCCCCTTATGGATGATGGTCGCCACAGCCCGTACCGTATCTCCTTCGTGGGCGGACGACAGGTGGTTCCCGCTGACCTGCATCCCCACCACGACCTCGTCCGGTTTGGCAAGAATCATCGAACCCAGCCCGGCGACGGTCTCCGCCAGCGCGAGCGTCGCCCCGCCGTGCAGGATGCCGAAGGGTTGCCGCGTCCGCTCGTCGACGGGCATGGTCGCCTCCACCCGGTCTTCGGATGCGTAGGTGTATTGGATACCCAAGTGACCCATCAACGCATGTCGCGCACGCAAGTTCAATTGGTCGAGGGGGACGTCCGTTGGGCGGATATCGGCTAAAATGGCCTGTTCGACCGCAGCTGCCACGCCGTCTTCCTCATTGCTCAAAGTGGTCTTGTCGGCGCAGCGTTTGACTGAATCTACGGCATTCCCCATCGCGATGCCCAGCCCGGCCAACTGGAGCATGGTTACGTCGCAGACGCCGTCTCCGATGACGATTACCTCTTCCGGCTTTACGTCGAGCTTCGTCATCAGCACGCTGAGCGTGTTCCCCTTGTCGATGAACTGCGGCGCCACTTCGAGGAAGTAGGGTTCCGAGCGGAATGCCTCCAAGACCCCGTTCAGCCTTTTTTTCCAATGGGTCTCCAAGCCGGCCAACGCCTCCGTGTCGTCGCTGACCAACATGCACTTGCATGGGGCGAAATCGACCGCCTCCGCGAAGTTGTCGACGCCAACAATCTGCATCCCGTTCAGTTGTCCCTCTTCGATGACATGCGGATTGTCGGGATTCGTGGTCAGGATGAAGTCTTTGCGGTAGGTAAAGATGGCAAAACCGTTCTTCCGCGCCTTCTTTTCAAAGTAGGGAATCCATTCGGGGGCGATGCGTTTCTCGAAGAGCAGTTCGCCCGTCTGCGCGTTTATGATTTGTCCCCCGTTGTAGGAGAGGATGAAGCCGCCATAGCGGTTCAGCTCCAACTTTCGGGCGAGCGGGACGACGCCGTTGGTCGGCCGCCCGGAGGCCAGCACGATATGCACGCCCATCTGCTGCACCTTCAGCAGAGCCGACAGGGTGCGCGGGGTAATTTCCTTCCGGTTGTTGAGCAACGTGCCGTCCACGTCGAGAACCAATAGTTTATACTTCATAGGTCTCTTGTTTAAATTGTCAATCGTACAAATGTAGCCATTTTTATTTCTCATGCGGGCAATAACCCAATAGTTTTTTACGTACGTTTGTCTGCAATTGATTCATTAAAATAAAGAAGGTACAGGTATGACACAGAACAGAAACGTATGGAACATCCTTTACGCCCTCTCCGGGCGGGTGACGGAGAGCGGAGCAGTCAACAGTCGGGGGCGTGTATAAATTCCACAGATTCCACACCTGGTTCCACAAGTTGGGGAAGCGGGCCGCGAGGCGCAATTTCGTTGTAAGTATCTGTTTTATAACTTATTCATGAATCTTTCGCGACCGCGTCCGGCCTTTTGGCACGTCCTTTGCACTGATGGCATGTGAGTTAAATATTATCCTTCCCGAGATATTGTTTTCTGATTATATATTTGATTAGAAAAAAGCTTATCGATTTTTTAAATCCGCTTCACCTGTGAAGGTCAAACGGATTTTTTTTGTGCCCTTTTCCGGCGATAGAACAGGGAAGGATGCCCGACGGCCGCAAGCGCATGCGCACCGATACACGGACCGGCTGTCAGCATATCGGCACTGTTCCCTTCCGTGAGATTCCCTCTTTGCGCCATCCCCGTTTCTTCCCCGCTGTTTCCGGGAGGCGAATGCGTAGAATGCCGGGGAATCAGAACAGATCTATTTCCGCAATCGCCGCGACGCTCGTGTTGGCTGTGATTTCCGCCGCCTCTATTTTGACATAGCGGGCTTTGACCGTTTGTTTGAAATAGTGGTAGCGTTTGCTCGGGTCGTTGATCAGGTTGCCGAACTCGAACGACTCGACCGTCTCCCACTTTTTACCGTCGTTGCTGATTTCGATTCTCCCTTTGGCGAGCATTCCCTTGTCGCTCTCTTTCTGGGGAGTGTAGGCAAAACCATTGAGCGTTTGCTCCTTGCCCAAGTCGATTGTGAGGGTGTGCGGTGTTTTGTCCGATTCAGACATCCAATAGGTATTGGGGTCTGCGTCAAAAGCGAGTGTCGCTTCGTGCGCACCGTATTCACTGCTTGCAGCCACCAAACTCCAGTCTTTCTTGGCAAAGCCGAAACGCTCTTGCAGCGTGGCTCCCTTTTCGCCGTTCAGGATGGAGACGGCTTTCAGCTCTCCGTTGTCCATGGAGAAGGGCGCTTTGTATTCCGCAGAAGAGGCGGAAGGTTCCGTCCCGTCGGTCGTATAATAAATCTTGAAGCCGGCGTTCAGGTTCTCGGCCGTGTTCTCTCCGTGCGCTTTCCAGCCGAAGTCTTGTTTCATCGGTTCGATTGTCACCAGACCGTTCACGTCTTGGCTGGCGCTGAGGCGAGGCGGACGGGCAGCGTAACGGTGGGCGGTGACGTTGCAGAGCGTTGGCGTCAGTCGCGATTCGAGGATGCGGATGCGTAGCTTGTCCGTCGTCACGTCCGGGAAGCGCAAGATACGTTTGTAGCCGATGTTCGTGGCACGGGCAATCTCTTTCCATACCCCGTCTACCCAAGCGTCTACGGCGTGTTGTTCCACCCGTTCGCCATGAGTGGCGATTGCTTCTTGCAAGAGCAGGCGGTTCAGCGTAATCGGCTTGGGAGTTGTGATGGTGATTGCGTTGTCGACTGTCACGTATGTGTCGGTGTTTTGGTCGAGCAGCTCTTTCGGCCCGTCGGCACCTTCGAGCAGGTCTGTCCCGTAGGTCTCCCGGATGCGTTTGCCCGTCTCTTCCAATACGGCAACGTCCGTAGGCGAGAAGCGGCCTTCGCGGTTGGGCGGGATATTCAGGAGGAACGTCGAGTTGCCGCCGACCGCGCGTTCATAGATGTCGAACACGTCGTCTGCGCTGCGTACCTTCTGATGCGTATCGTCGCGGTAAAACCAACCTTCGCGGATGGAGGTGTTGGTCTCCGCCTGCTGGTAGTGCAGGTAGCGGGCTTTGTAGAGTTGTTCGCGGCTTCCCATATCCGTGTCGGTCATGTCGGCAAAATGGTTCATCGTATCCGGGTCGGCCTGATAGGGAATGACGTTCCACTCGGTGTCGCGTGTCCCTCCGGCTTCGTTCCCGCACCAACGGACATCTTCGCGGCCGAAGATAACGGCATTGGGAGCCAGTGTATGGATGAGCTGTTTCCAAGCGGCGTAGTTGTATTGTTGTCCGCCTTTGCGCTTCGGATGTGCTCCGTCGAACCATACTTCATGGATGGGGCCATACTCGGTCAGCAGCTCGAACAGCTGGTTCAGGAAATACTCGTTGTAATCATCCACCACAAATTCAAAACGCGTCTTGTTGGCGAACGGCCGTCCGGGAACTTCGCGTGGGATAGTCCGCTTGGTATATTTGCTCAGATTCCCATATAGCCCGTCGGGATTCTCGATTTGGTACAGGTCGGCCGGCGAGAGGTAGATACCCAGTTTCAGTCCGTATTTCCGGCACGACTCGGAGAGCTCTTTCAAGATGTCGCCTTTCCCGTCGCGGAAGCCGGTCGACATGATGCCGTGCGTCGTGTAGCGGCTTTGCCAGAGGACAAACCCGTCATGGTGTTTGACCGTCAAAAGTACCATTTTCATACCTGCTGCCTTCATCGCCTCGCACCATTGATCGGTGTCCAGCTCCTTCAGGTCGAAAACTTTCGGGTCTTCCGTTCCGCTTCCCCATTCCATGCGCGTGAAGGTGTTCGGGCCGAAATGGATGAAGGCGATGAATTCATTCTTCAAAGCCGCCAATTGGTTCGGGGTCGGCACGACGTGGGCTGCCTTTTCGATAATGACCTCATGGCTGTCGCCCTGCTCGATTTTAATCGTGTTCCGGAATTGCATCTGCATCTCTTGGGCTTGCACTTGGAAAGCGAGAAGTGCGCTCATTATTAAAAGAATAAAAGGATGTTTCATGTTGTGATGATTAAATTTGTCGTTTATGATTGTTATTCGAGTGAATATATGGATACAAATATACATTTTCTTTGTGAATATCGTTTTCTTGTCTACATTTGTTCGTCTTAAAAAACATGATACGATATGTCTAATGCATGTACACAGATGAAAAATTGTTCGATGCTTTAAAGCGTGACGAAGATGCGGAAGATGAAGATATTGTACAGGAATTGTTCCTGCGTTTAATGAAGTTTCTTTAGCAGGAAAATGGAGTTCCTTAGGAGGAAAATAGAGTTTCCTCTCAGGGAAACGGAAGGGAAATGTTACAACGGCGTCATCCAAGAGGAAACCATAACGGACGTATTGGATGCGCTCTCCCGTTTAAGCAATATCGACTATCACGTGAAAGAAAAACATATATGTATAACCTCTAAAAGCTGAATGCCTATGGAGTGAGATATCATGATACACGGAACGAATAACGGGAAATGCGCCAACATTCCCGTTCAAAGAGAGTCGTTTAATTAGTGCAGAGGGCACTAATAGTACAAACAATCAATTTACAAAAGTATGAATAAAGATATGGAAACATTGAATGCTCAAGAATTTGCGATGATTATGAATGAAGCTGTAATAAATTCGGACATACCCGAATATGATTTTGCTTCATTAGTACCTGATTGGGTTTTCTTTTATGCCTTTTTGTTGGAGCATTTTGGACAACTGGAACAACCACAACAGGGATGTTCTCCCGTTTTAGGATGAATGATTCTTTTGTAAATCTTTCTTCCGATATAGAAAACGACATAGATTCCGATTAAAATAATTGCAATTTCTTGCCACATATATCACATTGCTTTTAATTAATTAGTTGGGTAAATAATTGTCCGATCTGGAAGACTAAGCAAGAAACAATCCATGCCAATATGCAGGTATAGACAATTACAAATATACCCCACTTCCATGAACCGGATTCATTTACAATAGCTGAAATTGTTGCGATACAGGGGAAATAAATCAATACAAAAAGCATGAAACTTAGTGCAACAAGCGGAGTGAACACAAGGTCTCCATCTGCATTTCGGTCTTGTTTGAGTTGTTCGGTCAACGCCTGTTCGTCGTCTGATTCACCCGTATATAAAATACTTAATGTACTGACAACAACTTCTTTTGCTGCCATACCTGTCATTAGACTGACACTCATTTTCCAGTCAAAACCAAGCGGGCCGAGAATCGGTTGAATAGCCTGACCTATTTGTCCGATGTAAGAATCTTGTTGATGTTCAATCGCTTTTTGGTATTCTAAAGTTGCAATTTCTGTAACTTTTTCATCTTCACTTTTATCCGATTGTTCTACTTGAGCTATTTGTTGATCAAAGAATCTGCTTTTTTCTGTATTGCGTGGAAAATACCCTAAGAACCAAATGATGATGGATGCGATTAAAATGACGCCTCCCATTTTATGGAGATACTGTTTGGCTTTTTCCCACATGTGAATCAATATAGATTTGCCTGTCGGCATCCGGTATGGAGGGAGTTCCATAACAAATGGGACATCTTCTTTATTAAATAAGAAGCGTTTAAAAAGACGTGCCATTAATACGGCCAACAGAATACCTGTTGTATAAAGTATAAGCATGACAGTCCCTCCAGCTTGTGGGAAAAAAGCTCCAGTAAGTAAAACATATACCGGTAAGCGGGCACTACAACTCATCAATGGGTTGATCAACACTGTAATCATCCGACTATTCCTGCTTTCAATGGTGCGGGAGGCCATGATAGCAGGCACATTGCATCCGAATCCCATTACAAGTGGTATGAACGACTTCCCGTGTAAACCCATTTTATGCATGATTTTATCCATGATAAAAGCCGCACGTGCCATATAGCCGGAATCTTCCATAAAAGAGATGAAAGCATAGAGAATCAAAATGTTAGGCAAAAATACAATTACCCCCCCAACTCCTCCGATAATTCCATCTACCAGTAAGTCTTTCAAAGGCCCCTCGCTCATGTAGCTGCGTACGAATTCGCTGATCCATGCAACTAATGATTCAATCCATTCCATCGGATATTCGCCTAAGCGGAATGTCACTTCAAACATAATCCACATGAAAAGAATAAATATGGGGAAGCCCAGTACTTTATGCGTGACAAAAAGGTCAATGATTTGCGTACTGGTAGCTTCTTGAATCTTATTGGGTTCGTATGTTTCGCGCAGTGCACCGGAAATGAAGCCATAGCGAGCGTCGGTAAATGCAGTTTCGCAGTCTTCTTTGAGGAGCGCTTCAATCTGGGCTATGTTTCGGTCACGTTCTTGGATGATTACATCTGCCCCTTGCATTTCTTTTATGCGTTCCTCTACTTCGTTGTCTTTTTCCAAAAGCTTAATGGAGAGATACCGCTTGGATACGCTTTTAGAGGTTTCACCGGTTTGCTTCAATGCCTGCTTGACATGGTCAATCCCTTTTTCCAATACCTCGCCGTAATTGATGTGGATGTGGCGAAGGACTGGGTCTTCTTCCTCATATACCTTGATAACACGATTGAAGAGTTCTTCGATGCCGAAACCTGTTTTACTGATAGTCGGGACAATAGGAACTCCTATCATTTGTGCGAGCGATTGGTAGTCGAATTTGTCGCCTCGTTTCTTCAACTCGTCATACATATTGAGGGCGATAATCATACGCACATCCATGTCAATGAGTTGGCAGGTTAGATACAAATTCCGTTCCAAATTGGATGCGTCGATAACATTAATGACGACGTCGGGTTGTTCCTCGTTTAAATGTTTGCGGACATAAAGTTCTTCGGGTGTATAAGCTGACAAAGAGTAAGTTCCCGGTAAATCGACAATTTTGAAGGTATATCCGTTTTGAGAGAATGTACCTTCTTTGGCATCCACAGTTACCCCACTGTAATTACCCACATGCTCATGTGCTCCAGATGCGAAATTGAATAGTGACGTTTTGCCGCAGTTGGGATTACCGACTAATGCTACATTAATCGTTTTCCCCTTGTGGATTGCCATTGCGTGGAGGTTCTCGTTGGAAGGAAGTGTGTAAGATGATCCTTGTGAAGGGCTGTCAATGCATGTCTTCTCCTCCTTTGTCAATTCGGTCATGCTTATGACTTCAATCATTTTGGCATCATTCCGCCTTAAAGACACATCATATCCCATAATACGATAATGAATTGGATCTTTGAGCGGTGCGTTTTGAATGACGTCAACTTCTTTCCCTCGAATAAACCCCATTTCGATAATACGTTTGCGGAATGCTCCGCGCCCCATTACCTTTACAATAATGCCTTTTTCGCCTGTACGAAGCTCTGATAATCTCATCCTTTTTTTAATTCTGGCGCAAAAATAATGTGAAATGACAAGATGGTCAATACCATATTATAGGTATTTTTTGGTAGTTTTACGCCGTGAATAGAAAAACAATATGTCTAATAAAGTAATTATAAGTCTGGGGTCTAATGCTTCAGATAGTAAGTCGGTCATCCATGTGGCAGACCGTTTGTTGGAGGAGTATTTTGACAGGATTCAATTTTCTGAACCCGAATATACCTTGCCTGTTGGATTACCGGGAGCGGCTGTTTTTTTGAATCAGGTCGCCATCGCGAGTACGCGGAGAGGGTGGCAAGAAGTCTGTCAAGCCTTGAAAAAGATTGAAAAACAGTTGGGCCGCTCCCCCGAGAGTACAAACAATGGAATGGTCATAGTGGATATAGATTTATTACAATGGAACGGACAACGCTTGAAGCCGGAGGATTGGGAACGCGATTATATCCGAAGGGGAGTCCTTGCTATTTCTTTTGAAAATGTAAAATAATGAACGGTGCAAACCAAAATCCCACTTTCCCCGTTAAATCAATCCACGTGTTTAACCAGCGGCAGATTTGTTTGAAAACAAAATGGCTTCTTTCGGTATTATAAAATCCTTTTTTCACAGAAACCTTATATTGATGTGACTGAGCTAATGTTTGATAAGCTTGGATAGGCAAAATACGTTCAGCCCAATTGCCTGTGTGTGGATCGCAGGTGTTGAATGAGTCCTTGAGAATCGGGAACGTGTTGCTCTCAACCGCTTGTTGGATGTCGGAGAAGGTAAGACCGCGTGTTTTCCGGGCAGCAGCTGCTGCAT
>CAYXIX010000023.1:18437-21275 GCA_964465405.1 uncultured Parabacteroides sp.
GCTGCATGTTATTATTGATAGACAGTAAATCAGAGAAAAATACAGATAAGTTATAGATATGTTCTATCAAGTCTGTTGCAATTAGTAGCTGGGGTTTTAAATGATGAGTTTTACACCAAGAGGCCAATGTATCTGAATCTCCTTGAAGAATGATATCCGGTCCTGTCCCTGCTTTTTCTTTTAAAAGCCTGACTGTTTCAACTGATAATGGATTTAAATCGATGTAAATAACCCTTCTGAATCCGAATTGTTTGGCAAGCATGCTTAAAAAACCGCTTCCACCGCCATAGTCAATCAAGTCGATTTCTGTAATGGGAAGCCCTGTCGCCTGCAAACCTTTTTGCAGGCAGGTAGCATAAATTTGCATATAGTAACCTAAAGCAGGCTTTAGGTTACTGATATAACGTTTGTTATATGTACTGATTGGCAGTCGGTCGTAATCGATTTGTTGTAATTGCCCGGTTAGTTTCTGGATGATTTGTTTTGTATGGCCTTCCATATCTACACTTTTATTAAATCATTTCACATAGCAGCCGACCTTGATGAGAGTTGGAATAGGTCGGCAATAGGATTTGTTGGCGTTGCATGATTTCTTTTTCGTCAAATTTTGTGTGGCAGAGTTGTCGGCAAGCCTGAACCATTTCTTCTGCGGTGTCTGTGATGTGACAAAGTTCCCCAAGACCACTTCCTTTTACCATAAGGCTATTTACGATTATGTGCCGCCCTGCAAATAAACTATTGAGTAGTTTTAATTTCAGTCCGGTTGCTTGGAAAGTAATCAAGATATGGATTTGTGCATTTTGAATCAAATCATTCATCTGCTTTTCTGTAGGATTGGCCAATATGTGAATATGGGGATATGGAGATGCTGCTTTGAACAGCACGTCGGGAGGATTCATCCCTGCAATCACACAGCGGCATTTGAGGTGACGAAAGACCTGTTGGATTAAAAAGAGGGCTGCTTGCGTATTTTCTGTTACAGATAATTTCCCGTGATATAAAATGAAATCAGACATACCGGTTTGGAGTGTAATCGATTCGTTGGCATGGAAACAGGGCATGAAAGTGACCGGCTTATGGGGGAATTGTTGATGCAAATAAGCTGTATCAGTAGTCGAAACAGCCAGTAATCGGTCAGCATGCGAAAGGACGGGTTGATATCGTTTGAAACGCCATGCTTCGATTTGGAAGAAAAGTTTCCGGATGGGATGCCGTTCCACTTGTGCCAAATGATGATAATAGTCATGTTCGATATTGGCGGCCCGGTAAATTTTGATTCGTTTTTCAAGCCGTCTGTCACATATATAATAACAAGAATGAAGTCCTTCGAATAGAATGGGGTAATCGTCCTGCAACAGGTGGGTAATCAATCTTGAATTTTTGCGGCTGTAAACATTGTACGGTAATAGTGTCAAATTAGCCCATAAACCTGTATGGCGTTTGTAGTAATAGACTTTTTCGCATATCATTTCCAGTTCGGGAGCATGGGGACGTTCATATTCGAAACAGTGTAGGATAATTTTGACACCTGCTTCGTGTAGTGCCCTCATTTTATAGAAAACGTCGATAATTCCCCCGTAATTAGGCGGATAGGGGATGTTGAATGCGATGATATGTAGGTGTTTAACCATTTGCTAAAAGTTGATTGAAGATGTGAGTAAATTGTTTAGTTTGTTCTTTTCTGGAAAAACGGGATAATGCTTTGTCATTCACTGCAGAAGTTGTATATTTCTTTATTTTCCATTCATTGTAATAGTGTTTTAAAAAATCACAAACCTCTTCGACATTGGTTGCGGCAAGTCCGGCATTGGTTTGCTGAATTTCTTTTGCCAAATAACTTTCGTCACTTCGAACGCATAATATAGGTTTTTTTACAGCCAACGCTTCAAAGAATTTAGTAGTCATGATTCCTTTAGGACCTGATTGAGCCGACCGATTAGTCAGTAATAATAAAATGGAACTGCTGTTGAGTATAGTGGGAATTTTTGATCCGGAAACGTAACCTTTGAAATCCATAAAAGAGAGTATTTGATATTTCTCCGCTTCTTTAGTGAGAATTTGCTGAGAGGCATGATCTACATACCAGTGAATGCGACAAATATTGTTGTCGAAGAAATGTTCTGATACTAGAATTTGAATCGCTTTAAATAACAGTTCTGGGTTACGCATAGAAGTACTAAGTAGTCGCCCTGTGTATGTAATAATGAATTGATCAGTTTTTATATTTTGAGGATAAAACAGTTCAGGGTCGAACCCATTATAAATCAGTTGGGTTTGTTGGTTGTATTGTTTTAAAATATCTACATGCCAAGGAGAAACTGTTGTTATTATTTGTGCCTTTCTTAAAACTCGATTTCTTTCTGAAAGGCATTTCTGTTTGAAAATAGAGATGAAAAATGTCCTTAAATATGGTATAGGTAAGAGTTTGTGAGAAATAAATTCATTACCCGTATACTGTTCGATAATATCTCTTAAATCAACGATTAAAGGCAAATTAAATTTCTTTGCGATTTTTAGTGCTGCGGGAAGTGGGAATGTTCGAAAACTGCTGCATAGAATTAGATCGATATGATGTCTTTTGATAAGTTTTTTAGCTTTATTGTATACTTTGATATCTTTGTATCCAAAACAGAAATGGAAAATGAAAGTAACGAGCCACTGTAATTTCCGTATGATATTCCTTTTCGATGGATAAAAGTTTATGTAGGTTGTTTCACATAAATTGGCAAGAAATGTGAACGTGTCATCATTGATATATTCGGTTAATACAATTGGCTCCCAATCGTATTGTTTAAGGTATTTACATAAATATCCCATACGCGGTCCGAATGCTGGGGG
>CAYXIX010000024.1:0-20950 GCA_964465405.1 uncultured Parabacteroides sp.
AAACACCTCCCGCACCTCTTCCGGCAGGAAGAAGCGAATGTCTTTTCCGGCAGCCAGCGAGGTGCGGATGAAAGAGGAAGAGATTTCGATGAGGGGGGCATCGACCATTCGGATGTGGGGATACTGCGGAGGGATTTCTACATGGAAGCCTTTGCGGGGATAGATGAGGATGGGGAAATCGGCAAGCAACTGTTCCGCTTCGTACCAGCGGGTGACGTTTTGCCAATTGTCGGCTCCCATGATAAAATAAAACGCCCGGTCGGGATATTGCTGCTCCAACGCCCGGAGCGTCCGAAGCGTATAAGAAGGACGGGGAAGGGTAAACTCGAAATCGCTGGCATGAAACTTGGGATAACCGGCAATCGCACGCCTGACAAAGTCATAACGGAAACGGTCGTCCATCAGCGTATGTTTGTCTTTAAATGGGTTTTGCGGCGTAATCATGAACCAAAGCTCGTCCAGCTCCGTAAACTCGACCAGCCAGTTGGCCAACGCCAAATGCCCTATGTGCAGTGGGTTGAACGAACCGCTGTAAATGCCAGTCTTCAGTTTCGATTCCACCGGATAATGTTGATGATTTGAGCCACGAAAACCAACCCGGTTGCAATCGCAATCAGATACTCCTTATAGTTAAGCGCGAACAGACAGGTCACCAACGCAGCAATGGCGATGGCGACAAACGTATAAAGCCATTTCTCTGACAACTTATTCTTATTGCGCATCTTTCTTCAGAAATTGGGTTATCACCTCCAACGCCTTCCGTTCGGCCTCTTCCAAACGGTCGTTGACAATCACCACATCAAACCGTTCGGCAAAACTCAGCTCGTAAGCGGCTTTTGCCAACCGGCTTTCAATCACGTCTGGCGCATCCGTGCCCCGCCCTGTCAGCCGTCCGCGCAGCACCTCGATGCCGGGCGGCTGGATAAAGACCGAAAGCGCCCGTTCGCCATACATCTTCTTCACGTTGCACCCGCCGACGACATCGACATCCAAGACGACGTTCTCGCCCTCGCCGAGCCGCCGTTCAACCTCGCTTTTCAGCGTGCCGTAATATTTATCCGTATAGACCTCTTCATACTCCAGAAAGTCACCGGCGGCAATCTTCCGGCGGAACTCGTCCGGCGAAAGGAAATAATACTCCACCCCGTCGCGCTCCGTACCTCGCGGCGCACGGCTGGTAGCCGAGATGGAGAAATGCAAATTCAAATCCTGCTCCAACAAGAAGCGGATGATTGTCGACTTGCCCGACCCCGACGGTGCCGAAAATATAATCAGTTTTCCTTCCATATCGTTACAATACGTTCAAGATCTGTTCCTTAATCTGTTCCAATTCATCCTTCATCTGGACAACTATTTTCTGCATCTCCGCATGGTTGCTCTTCGAACCCAGCGTGTTGATTTCGCGCCCCATCTCTTGGGCAATGAAGCCCAGTTTCTTGCCTTGCCCCTTTCCGCTCTCCATCGTCGAGATGAAATATTTCAGGTGATTGTCCAAGCGGTTCTTCTCCTCGTTCACGTCGAGTTTCTCGATATAGTAAATCATCTCCTGCTCGAAACGGTTCTTGTCATAATCCTGCCCGACGACCTTCTCGAGGTTGTCCATGATGCGCGCTTTGATTTTCTCAATCCGCTCCTTCTCGTACACCTCTACTTCGGAAAGCAGGCGGGCAATGTTCCCCACCTTCTCCTCAAACAGTTTCTGCAACATCGCCCCTTCTTGGATGCGGAAGTCGCACAACTGACGGATTGCCTCCTTGACGGCCGCTTCTACGACCAGCCACTCGGCCTCGTCCATCTCCTGCACATCCGTCTTCACCACATCCGGCATACGGAGCAACGTCTGGAACCAATCCGAAGGCAAGGCAATCTGCAAACGTCCGGCAATCGCCTTAATCTGATTATAATAACTCTCGAACGCGACCGGATTGATTTGAGTCGGTATCTCTTTCCCGATATACTCGATATGGATATTAAATTCAATCTTCCCCCGTTCCAACGTCTGCAACAAAAGGTTGCGCAGCGGCATCTCCTTTTCCCGGTAAACAGACGGGATGCGCGTCGACAAATCCAACTGTTTGCTGTTTAACGCCTTGATTTCTACGGTTACTTTTTTGGAAGGAAGTTCGGCCGTAACTTTGCCGAAACCCGTCATCGATTCTATCATTACCTTACATTTTGAATTGCAAATCTACAAATAAAAATACGATTCTCATATTTATTCCTTACTTTTGCGATATACATAACAAAAATCTAAAAAGACGAATGAAACAAATACTACAAGCAATCTTAATCTGTATTTTCTGCTTTCCGGCAGCAACTGCCACAATTGTCGCGGCCCCAAAAAACGCCCCCAAGTGGATGAAGAAAGCCCAAAAAGCCGTGTTCACCTTGACCACATACGGCAAGGATGGGAACAAGCTGGGTTCGACAACCGGTTTCTTCATCTCTGAGACAGGCGAGGCGCTTTCGTCCTACAACATCTTTGAAGGAGCCGAAAAGGCGACCGTCACCAACTCGGAAGGGAAAACCTTCGCAGTCAAAAACATTCAAGGCGCCGACGAGCTGTACGACGCCGTCAAGTTCCAAGTAGACATTCCGAAGAAGACCGACTACCTCCCGCTTGCCACAGCGCCGGTCGCCAACGGAACTACTGTCTACCTACTTCCGTTTTCCTCCGAAGGAAAAGCCACTTTCCTGGCGGGTAATATCACGGAGGTGAGCAACCTGAAAGGAGGCTACAAATATTACAAAGCCGCCATCCCGTTTGACGAGCAGACGCAGAACGCCCCTCTCCTGACCCCCGAAGGCGAAGTCTTCGCGCTGGTACAGGCGGATGCCGGCGGCGACAAAAACGTCTGCCACGGGCTCTCGGCCGCCTACGCCAACAGCCTCGCCATCGGTTCGGCCGACTACCTGAGCGCCGTCTACCGCAACATCGGCATCCCCAAAGGCTGGCCTGCCGACCCGCTGCAGGCGTCTGTCGCCCTTTACCTCGTAAGCAACTCGCAAGACGTGAATACCCGGCTGGCAACCATCAACGATTTCATCGCCACCTTTCCCAAATTGGAAGACGGCTACCTGAACCGCTCCGACCTCTATGCCTACAACCGCGCCACCCTCTCGACCAACCCGGCCGAAGAAGCCGAATATCTAAAGAAAGCGCTCGACGATATCCGGACGGCAGCCCAATATGCCAAACACAAAGGCGACGAATGGTATAACACGGCCAAACTGATTTACGGCTTGGCCTCTTCGGACACCACGCTCTCCGACCCCGCATGGAGCGTCGAAGCCGCCATGCAGGCCATCGACAAAGCCATCGAAGAGGAAGACCATGCCGCCTACCACCAGCTGAAGGCCGACATCCTCTTCAACCAAAAAGCCTACTCGGAGGCGTTCGACGAATATATGATTGTCAATAACAGCGACCTTGCTTCTGCCACCACCTACTATCTGGCAGCTAAGGCGAAAGAGCAAATCACGGGTTTCAACATCGGCGACATCATCGCCTTGCTGGATAAGGCCATCGAAAAATGCGGCGCAAACATGAATGCCGAAGCTGCCGCCTACGTGCTGGAGCGTGTCAACTGGCATCTGCATCTCGCGCAATATCCCGAAGCAATCGCCGATTACGACCTCTACTACAAACTGGTCAACGGACAGGTCGCCCCTAACTTCTACTACCTGCGCGAACAGGCGAAGTTCCGCGCAAACGACCTCGACGGCGCCCTCGCCGATATCCGCTTGGCCATCGCTGCCAGCCCCCAAACGTCCGACTACTACGCGGAAGAGGCGTCCGTGCTGGTTCGCCAGCAAAAACACGAGGAGGCGTTGAAGAGCATCGAGCATGCACTCGCGCTCGCTCCCGACTTCGGAGCCTGCTACCGCCTGCGCGGCCTCTGCCACGTGCGTCTGGAGAAAAAAGCCGAAGCCTGCGAAGCCTTCAACAAGGCGAAAGAGCTGGGCGACCCCTTAGCCGAACGGCTGATTAAAGAGCATTGCCAATAGACAAACCATTTAAATTTCAATATAACGCATGAATCGGATTTTTCAATCATTGGTTGCGGCTTGCCTGTTGTCCGGACTGGTAAACCTCACGGGCTGCAAGCCGTATAACGTCGCCGAACCGTTGGCGGCATTCCGGAACGCATCGGGCGAGACCCTGTCGGGCTACCTGCTGAGCGTCACTCCCGGCCCTACGTGGTTTGCCGGGACAGACTACACGAACTTCATCCTCACGGGAGAGGCCTGCGCCGAGCCGGATGCAGAAGCGACCCTCGCGTTTCATTCCGACGGGGAAAAGGGCTATGAAGTCCTGTTCCACAACGGCCCTATCGACGGAACCCGCAAGACGGGCAGCCTCGTGGCCGTCCGCAACCTCTACCGCTCGTTGGTGGAAGACAGCGGCTGGTTTCATTTCGAGATTGCTGTACGCGGACGTAACATCACCGTCGCTATCAACCACACCGAAGTGGTCAGCTACACCGAACCCGCACAACCCTACCGCACGGCGGCTTACGCGAAACGCCTGCTCTCGCATGGCGACATCGTTTTGCGAGGCATCAAGGGAGAAGTCTCTTTCCGTAACTTGCAAATCACCCGCCTGAAAAACGACGCACGGAACGCAAACGACACGTTGCCGCCCGTCGACGAGACGAACGACGCCACCATCCGCCTGCAACAGCAAGATTTCCCGGTCATCGACTACCATGTCCACCTGAAAGGCGGTCTGACAAAAGAGATGGCGCACGCCATGTCGATGAACTACGGCATCAACTACGGCGTCGCCCCGAATGCGGGCGAAGGGGGCGTGGGCCGCATGCTTGCCAACGACGAAGAGGTGTATGCTTATTATAAAGAAGTAAAAGAGATGCCGTTCCTGCGCGGCGTACAGGGCGAAGGGCGCAAATGGACGGCTACTTTCTCGCAAGAGGCGCTGGGCGTGTTTGACTATCTTTTTACCGACGCGATGACCATCGTCGACCATAAAGGGCGGCTTTCGCGCATCTATCGCCCGGAAGAGGTGCATTTCGACGGCATCACGAAAGAGCAATACATGGATCACTTGGTCGACCAGACGGTATTAATCCTCACCAACGAGCCGGCCGACATCTACGCCAATCCCACCTACCTGCCCGAAGAGATGCAGGCGGATTATGACCGATATTGGAGCGACGCACGCATCGACCGCGTCTTGGACGTGCTTGCGAAATATCACATCGCACTCGAAATCAACGCCCGCTACCAAATCCCGAGCTTCGACATCATCCGCAAGGCGAAAGCGCGCGGCATCAAATTTACCTTCGGGACGAACAACGTCGACGCCAACTTCGGCCGATTGGAATATTGTGCCGAAGCCATCGAGGCTTGCGGCCTGACGAAAGAAGACCTTTGGTTCCCGACAATGAGCATACGCCGTGAGCGGGAGGTGGTGTTGTATAATAAATGGTGACGTGAAAGATTTTTTCGCACCCCTCATCAAAATTGTTTGATTCCGGTTTTCTGACGAAAAACTGCCGTCAAACGATTTTGATTCCATTTTTCATGTCAAAAAACTGCTTTCAAACAATTTTGATCTCAGTTTTTTGACCCAAAAACGTCGTCAAACATTTTTGATTCCACTTTTTTGAACCAAAAACTGCCGTCAAACAATTTTGATTCCACTTTTTGAACTCAAAACTGTCATCAAAATTGTTTGACGGCAGCAAAAGGAACAGAACGTGATTAAAAACTTTGAGTGTTCCATTTTCTTAAAGACTTCCCGCGCCGAAACAAAGCGGCAAGAGCGCTTCGGCACTCTCGACGACCGTTATTTCGCTACTCCCGCATAACAACATCTTGATGCGTTGCCCGTAACGCTGTTCTGCCTCGAGCAGCACTTGCCGACATGCGCCGCAGGGCGAAATGCCTTCCGATTGCCGCCCACCCGAAACGGCGGCAATCGCCAACGCCTTGACCGGCACATCCGGAAAACGATGATTGGCCTGAAACAGGGCGACCCGTTCGGCACAAAGTCCGGAGGGATAAGCCGCATTCTCCTGATTACTTCCGGTCACGACCGTACCGTCTGCCAACAAGGCCGCCGCCCCGACTTGAAAACGGGAATAAGGGGCATAAGCCCGCGCCGTCGCCCGGCGGGCAGCCTCGACCAACGCCTGCTCTTCGACCGGGAGCTCGACGGGCAGACAAATCCGAATGGTTGTTTCGATATGTAACTCTTTCATAAGATTGCTATTTCTAAACAAGCAAATATAGCGAATCTATTCCAAAATCATTATCTTTGTCCGGAATACATTTATCAAATATCAGAATGCTTATGCGACTAACAACACGTTTTTTATACCTATTCTTTTTACTCACCCTTGCCACCGCCCTTTCGGCAGCCGTCCACCGGAAAATACCGGTTTATGAAAGATATATCAAAAAATACAGCTACATCGCCGTCGCCCACCAAAAAAAATATGGCATACCGGCCAGTATCACGCTGGCACAAGGCCTGTTGGAATCGGGCGCCGGGCAGAGCGAACTGGCGAGCAAGTCGAACAACCATTTCGGTATCAAGTGCCACAATGACTGGCGCGGCGAGCGCGTTTACCACGACGACGACTTGCGGGGCGAATGCTTCCGCAAATACAAGAACGCCGAACAGTCATACGAAGACCATGCCAAGTTCCTGACCGAACGCCCCCACTATGCCTCCCTTTTCAAACTGAAAGCAACCGACTACAAGGGGTGGGCAAAAGGGCTGCAACGGTGCGGCTATGCGACCGACCGCGCCTACGCAAACCGGCTCATCAAACTGATTGAAGATTACGACCTCTACCGATATGACCGCTTGCTGGAGGGAAAAAAGAAAAAGAAGCAGGCTGCGCAGATTTACCCTTATTCTATTTACCGTACCTTCGGCCTGCTGTATGTCTACAGCAATGGCAAAGACAACTTCGACGACATCGCCGCCAGTCTGGGATTCAAAGCAAAAAATTTGAGAAAATACAACGAAGCGCCGGAAGACTTTCCTTTGGAGAAAGGCGACATCGTTTATCTGGAAAAGAAAAAGAAAAAAGCAAGCAAGCCCCACTACGAACACGTGGTGCAGACGGGCGAGTCAATGCACAGCATCTCACAGAAATACGGCATACAGGTCAAGAGTCTCTACAAGCTCAACAAAAAAGACAACGATTACGTCCCGAAGGAAGGAGATGTGCTAAAACTTAGATAGGTATGACAAAAAATAGTATCTTTGCAAGCAAATACACGAAAAAAAATGAACGACCAACGTTATAACCTACGCGGAGTATCTGCTTCGAAAGAAGATGTCCACAATGCAATCAAACATATCGACAAAGGCATCTTCCCAAAAGCTTTCTGCAAAATCATCCCCGACATACTGGGAGGCGACCCGGCCTATTGCAACATCATGCATGCCGACGGCGCCGGCACCAAATCGTCGTTAGCCTACCTCTATTGGAAGGAGACGGGCGACCTGTCTGTCTGGAAAGGCATCGCGCAAGACGCTCTGATTATGAACATAGACGACCTGCTCTGTGTAGGAGCCGTCGATAACATCTTGGTATCTTCCACCATCGGGCGGAACAAACTGCTCGTTCCGGGAGAAGTTATCTCGGCCATTATCAACGGGACAGACGAACTGCTGGCAGAGCTTCGCGAGCTGGGCGTGGGTTGTTACGCCACAGGCGGAGAGACGGCCGACGTGGGCGACTTGGTGCGCACCATCATCGTCGACAGCACCGTCACCTGCCGCATGAAACGCGCCGACGTCATCGACAACGCACACATCAAGGGGGGCGACGTAATCGTCGGGATGGCCTCGTTCGGACAAGCCACATACGAAAAGAGCTACAACGGCGGAATGGGCAGCAACGGGCTGACCTCCGCACGCCACGACGTATTCGCCAAATACTTGGCACAGAAATATCCGGAGAGTTTCGACGCAGCCGTGCCGGACGAACTAATCTATTCGGGCAAACTGCGGCTGACAGACGAAATCGAAGGGTTGGGTGTCGACGCCGGCAAACTGGTGCTCTCGCCCACACGCACCTATGCGCCGGTCATCAAAGTCTTGCTCGACCGGTTGCGTCCGCATATCGACGGGATGGTACATTGTTCGGGGGGCGCCCAGACCAAAGTGATGCACTTCGTCGAGAACAAGCGAGTCGTCAAGCACAACCTGTTCCCCGTTCCGCCCCTCTTCCGCATCATACAGGAACAGAGCGGCACGGAATGGAGCGAGATGTATAAAGTCTTCAACATGGGACACCGCATGGAGGTCTATATCGCCCCTGAATATGCAGACGAGGTCGTCGCCATCACGAAAAGTTTCGGCATCGACGCCCAAATTGTCGGCTATGTGGAAGACGCAGAGAAAAATGAACTAATCATCGAAAGCGAGAACGGTCGTTTTACTTATTAATTCTCAATGAGCGAAAACAGTTTATTAGATAGATTGGACGGATTGGTCAGTCGTTTCGAAGAGGTCGGCACATTGATTACCGACCCGGCGGTCATCGCAGACATGAAGCGATTTGTCAAACTCAACAAAGAATACCACGATTTGGAGAAAATCGTGACGACACGTAATGAATATGTCAACCTCCTGAACGGCGTCCGGGAAGCACGCGAAATCTTGGACAACGAACAAGACCCCGAAATGCGGGAAATGGCAAAGGAGGAACTGGAAAATTGCAGCACACAGATCCCGGAAGTGGAAGAGAAAATCAAGCTGCTGCTCGTCCCGGCAGACCCCGAAGACGACAAGAACGCGATTGTCGAGATACGCGGAGGAACGGGGGGCGACGAAGCGGCGCTGTTTGCGGGCGACCTATACCGGATGTATGTCAAATATTGCGAGTCGAAAGGCTGGAAAGTGGCCCTCTCAAGCCACAGTGAAGGGGCAGCCGGCGGGTTCAAGGAAATCATCTTCACGGTGAGCGGCGAGAAAGTGTACGGCACACTGAAATATGAATCGGGCGTGCATCGCGTACAGCGCGTGCCTGCGACCGAGACGCAAGGACGTGTCCACACATCGGCAGCAACCGTCGCCGTGTTGCCCGAAGCGGATGAATTTGACGTGGAAATCAACGAAGGCGAAATCAAATGGGACACGTTCCGCTCGGGAGGCGCCGGCGGCCAGAACGTGAACAAGGTCGAATCGGGCGTGCGGCTGCGCTACAACTGGAAGAACCCGAACACGGGCGTGGTCGAGGAAATCCTGATTGAATGTACCGAAACGCGCGACCAGCCGAAGAACAAGGAACGGGCCCTCACTCGCCTGCGCTCGTTCATCTACGACAAGGAGCATCAGAAGTATCTGAACGACATCGCCGACCGGCGGAAGACGATGGTTTCGACGGGTGACCGTTCCGCCAAAATCCGGACATACAACTACCCGCAGGGACGCATCACAGACCACCGCATCAACTATACGATTTACAACCTATCGGCTTTCATGGACGGGGATATCCAAGAGTGTTTGGACAAACTCATTGTGGCAGAAAACGCGGAACGACTGAAAGAGGCAGAATTATAACATCTCTTTTTTTACATAAACAGCATGAACAAACAACAGTTATTTGAAAACATCCGAAAGAAACAATCCTTCCTCTGTGTGGGATTGGATACCGATATAAAAAAGATTCCGCAGCACCTGCTGTCGGAAGAAGAGCCTCTGTTTGCATTCAACCGGGCGATTATCGACGCGACAGCCCCCTATTGCGTGGCTTACAAACCCAACATGGCGTTTTACGAAAGCATGGGCGTCAAAGGCATCGAGGCGTTCGAAAAAACGGTCGCTTACGTGCGTGCAAACCATCCGGACCAGTTCATCATTGCCGACGCCAAGCGGGGCGACATCGGCAACACGTCCGAAATGTATGCCCACTCGTTTTTCGACCGCATCAAGGTGGATGCCGTAACGGTCGCTCCTTACATGGGCGAAGACAGCGTCAAGCCTTTTTTAATTTACCCGGAGGCTTGGGTGATTTTGCTGGCGCTTACTTCCAACAAGGGTTCGCACGATTTCCAACTGACGGAAGATGCCAACGGGGAGCGCTTGTTTGAAAAGGTCTTGAAAAAATCTCAAGAATGGGCGACAGACGAGCAGATGATGTACGTCGTAGGCGCAACACAAGGAAAAATGTTTTCGGACATCCGCAAACACGCCCCACACCACTTCCTGCTGGTTCCGGGCATCGGTGCACAGGGAGGCAGCCTGGCCGAAGTGGCCCGCTATGGAATGAACGACCAATGCGGTCTGTTGGTCAATTCGTCGCGTGCCATCATTTATGCCGACCAAACAGAACATTTTGCGGAAGCTGCGGGAAAGGCAGCCCAAAGCGTACAACACGAAATGGCAGGTTTTTTGTATGAAAAGGGAATTATTCCACACAAAGCATAGGGGTAATCCCAATTATTTTTACCATTTTTGCAGTCGGCTTTGTAACACAAGATAAATCAAACATATCAACGTATTATATAAAATATAACGTATAACAAAAAGAAACATGGAGTTTTCAGCTCAACAAATAGCAGACGTTTTAAACGGTACCATCGAAGGAAATCCGGATGTACGTGTCCACAGTTTTTCCAAAATAGAAGAAGGGAAAAACGGGACACTGACATTCCTTGCCAACTTGAAATATGAACATTTCATCTATAACACGGAAGCCAGCATTGTTTTAGTAAACAATGACTTCGTTCCGACTAAACCGATAAAGGCGACACTCATCAAGGTGGCGAACGCGTATGCCTCGTTAGCCACCCTTCTACACTTGGTCGAACAGGTTCATACGCAGCAACCGGGAATCGACCCGACGGCCTGCATCTCCACATCGGCTTCCATCGGAAAAGATTGCTACGTAGGCTCTTTTGTCTACATCGGCCAGCATGTGAAAATCGGGGAAAACTGTCAGATTTATCCGCATGCCTACATCGGCGACGGTGTGACCGTCGGAGACAATTGCATCATCTATCCGCACGTGACCATCTACCACAGCTGCATCGTCGGCAACAACTGTATCCTCCACGCAGGCAGCGTCATCGGCTCAGACGGATTCGGATTCGCTCCCGAAGGAGAAGACTATAAAAAAATACCCCAACTGGGGAACGTGATATTGGAAGACAATGTGGAAATAGGAGCCAACACAACCATCGACCGGGCAGTGATGGATTCGACCATCATCCGTAAAGGGGTGAAGCTGGACAATCTGGTACAAATCGCCCACAACGTGGAGGTCGGCGAGAATACGGTCATGGCAGCCCAAGTAGGCATTGCAGGCTCCGTAAAAATAGGCAAACACTGCATGTTCGGCGGACAAGTGGGCTTATCGGGGCACATCCACATTGCAGACCACGTTGTTTTTGGCGCACAGTGCGGCGTCATCAGCGACGTCAAAGAGCCTGCCACGCTGCTGGGAGCCCCAGCTATCAATGCAAAGGCGTTCATGCGCTCAAGCGCCATCTTCAACCGCCTGCCTGATATATACCGGCAGATGGGACAGATGCAACGCGAAATCGAACAATTAAAAAAAGAACTTCATAAATAAAAAGAGACGACGTTATGCAAAAACAGAAGACGCTTGCCGCAAGTTTCTCTATGCAAGGGAAAGGGTTGCATACAGGGGTGGATATCCAAATTACATTCAACCCTGCACCCGAAAATCACGGATACAAAATCAAACGTGTCGATTTGGAAGGCGAACCCGTAATCAATGCTGTGGCTGAAAATGTTACAGGGACGCAACGAGGAACGATACTCTCTAATAATGGTATCCAAATCAGTACGATCGAGCATGCAATGGCCGCGCTCTACGCTTTCGAAATCGACAACTGCTTGATTGAAGTGAATGCACCCGAATTTCCGATACTGGACGGCAGCTCGCGCTATTTCAGCGAAGCCATTCAGAAAGTCGGTATCGTAGAGCAAAATGCACCCAAAGATTTTTACATCGTCAAGCATAAAATAGAGGTCAAAGATGAAAAGAGCGGCTCGTCGCTTGTCATCCTTCCGGACGACAAATTCAGCATTAACGTCTTAATCTCTTTCGATTCGCCGATCCTGTCCAACCAGTTTGCAACCCTCAATGACCTAAGCGAATTCCCGACTGAAATAGCAGTTTCGCGTACCTTCGTATTCGTGCGGGAAGTCGAAATGTTGCTGCAAAATAATTTAATCAAAGGCGGTGACTTAGATAACGCCATCGTGATTTATGACCAGAAAGTATCACAAGACGTATTAGACAAACTGGCCGACCAGCTGGGAATACCGCCTAAAGACGTCACGGAATTGGGATACATCAACAACAAACCGCTGGTATTCGACAACGAACCGGCACGCCATAAACTGATAGATGTCATCGGAGACCTTGCCCTGATAGGCAAACCGATACGCGGCAGAGTAATCGCGACACGTCCGGGACACAAAATCAACAATCAACTGGCACGTGTCATCCGGAAAGATATCAAGCAAAACAGTATCCAGGCACCGGTCTACAACCCGGAGCGTCCGCCTCTTATCGACGTCAACCGCATCCGCGAGTTATTGCCTCACCGCTATCCGTTCCAACTGGTCGATAAGATTATCGAGATTAACGGAAATTACATCGTGGGTATCAAGAACGTGACGACCAACGAGCCTTTCTTTCAAGGACATTTCCCGACGGAACCGGTCATGCCGGGCGTCCTGCAAATCGAAGCAATGGCACAGACCGGAGGCCTCTTGGTGCTTAACTCGCTGGAGGACCCGGATTATTCCACTTACATTTTGACCATCAACAATGTAAAATTCAGACAAAAAGTCGTTCCCGGAGATACGCTTATCATGCGCCTTGAGCTGTTGGCTCCCATCCGACGGGGTGTGTCGACCATGCAAGGGTATGCATTCATCGGGGACACGTTGGTCAGCGAGGCTCAATTCATGGCATTAATCGAAAAGAATAAAAAATAAAACTTCCATCATGAACATTTCACCATTAGCAGTTGTAGACCCTGAAGCCCGGCTGGGCGAGAACATCACGGTCGAGCCATTCGCCATCATCAAAAAAGATGTCATCATCGGCGACAACTGCCATATCTACCCGCATGCCATCATCTTAGACGGTGCACGCATCGGAAACAATTGCAACGTGTTTCCGGGAGCCGTTATCGCAGGTATCCCCCAAGACCTGAAGTTCAAAGGAGAAGATACGATTGCCATCATCGGAGACAACACGACGTTGCGCGAATGCGTCACCGTGAATCGGGGAACAGCCTCCAAAGGGCAAACAGTGGTGGGACGCAATTGCCTTATCATGGCTTATTCGCACATCGCCCACGACTGCGTATTGAAAGACCATGTCATCGTGGGGAATGCTTCCCAGATTGCCGGAGAAGTGGAAATCGATGATTATGCCATCATCAGTGGCGGCAGCCTTGTCCACCAATTCACACGTATTTCCAAACATGTCATGATACAGGGAGGTTCACGCATCGGAAAAGATATCCCCCCCTATACGCTCATCGGCCGTGACCCGATTGTGTACTGCGGAATCAACATTGTAGGCCTGCGCCGGCGCGGTTTCACCAACCAGCAGGTTTTCCTCATACAAGACATTTACCGCACGCTTTACACGCGCGGCCTCAACAACACAGATGCAATCAAAGCAATCGAAACGGAATATGAGCCTTGCGAAGAGCGCGACCTCATCCTCAACTTCATTAAAAACTCCAAACGGGGAATCGTCAGAGGTTCAATCGACGAATTGTAACTACATTTGAAACCAATAAGAAACAACAGGATTTATGGTATACAGATTTTTAATTCTTTCAGATGAAGTAGATGATTTCAAACGCGAAATCAAAATAGACTCGGAAGCGACATTCCTTGAGTTATATAACATCATCATGGATTCAGTCGGATACTCAAAAGACCTAATGTGTTCGTTCTTTATCTGCGATGACGTCTGGAGCAAAACGACCGAAATCACCCTCATTGAAATGGACACCTCTTCGGATACGGACAGCTACACGATGGCCGACACGCATTTGGACGAACTGCTGGAAGACGAACACCAGAAGCTGCTCTTCGTCTTCGACTACATGACGGATCGCGCCCTGTTCATGGAGCTTCGGGAAATCATTCCCGGACAAGACCTCGCGAAAGCCATCTGCAGCAAATCAACAGGGAATCCGCCTGCCCAAACGATGTCTTTTGAAGAGCTGGAGTCCAAAAGCAGCCATTTAGACCTCGACGAAGATTTTTACGGGGATTCAGACTACGACATCGACGAGCTTGACCGCGACGGTTATGAAGGTTTAGGCGACAGCCTGATGGACAACCCTTATGACGACGACCGCTACTAACCATCCGTCTCACACCCTCATCCTCTTATTAGGACCTACGGGAGTCGGCAAGACGGAACTCAGCCTGCGAATCGCCGAGCATTTCCGTGCGCCGATTCTTTCGGCAGACTCCCGCCAACTCTACAAGGAGCTGCCCATCGGGACAGCCGCTCCCACCCCCGAACAATTAGCGCGCGTGCGGCATTATTTCGTCGGCACCCTCTCGCTCGCCGACTATTACAGCGCAAGCCGTTTCGAAGAAGAGGTCATCGCACTGCTGGGCGAACTATTCCGGTCGCACCCCGTCGCCGTCATGACGGGCGGCAGCATGATGTACATCGACGCCGTCACGAAAGGCATCGACGACATCCCGACCGTCGCGCCCGACATCCGCACCGCCCTGTGGCAGCAATACGAAGCAGAAGGGCTCGCCCCCATCCTCGCCGAGCTGAAAGAGAAAGACCCGCAGCATTACGCGGAGGTAGACCGGCAGAACTACAAGCGCGTCATCCACGCCGTCGAAATCTGCCGCCAGACCGGCCGCCCCTACTCCACCTTCCGCACGCACCGGCCGAAGCCCCGTCCCTTCCGAATCATCCCAATCGGCCTTCGCCGCGACCGCGAAGAGCTGTACGAACGCATCAACCGCCGCGTGGAGCAGATGATGGCCGCCGGTCTCCTCGACGAAGCCCGGCGCGTCTACCCGATGCGCCATGCAAACGCGCTCAACACCGTCGGCTACAAAGAGCTGTTCCGTTACCTCGACGGCGAATGGACGCTTGCCGAAGCCGTTGAGAAAATCAAACGCAACAGCCGCGTCTATGCCCGCAAACAGATGACGTGGTTCAAACGCGACCCCGAAATCCGCTGGTTCCACCCTTCGGAAGAGGCCACCATCGTCCGGTACGTCGAAACACACATCCCCTCGCCGTCCTCTACTTCATGAAGACGAAATAGACCGCCAGCACCAAGCAAGATACCCGTACCACGCACACGCCATGAAGATACTCGAACCAATCAAGAGCAAAATCGTATATAATCCCTTCATTTGTGTGATAGTTATCTGACTTTTCGGGGTAAATAATCCGTCTGCACGTTCGAAAGGCTGCTCCACAGGCTCCGGCGCGCGTCGGGATGGAGGCGTTCGAGACGGGCAAGCAGTTCTTTGGCTTCCCGGCGGGTAGAAGCCGTTTCATAGGGGCAAACTTTGTCTTGCCGCCGGTATTCCCGCCCGATAGCGATTTGCTGTAACTCCCGCTCCTCGACCAGGCAGAGCGGGCGGATAAGCGTCATCTCGAACTTATTCATCCGGAGCAGCGGCGGCATCGTCCCGATGGCACCCTGATAAAGCATATTCATCAGAAGCGTTTCGAGCATGTCGTCTTGATGGTGCCCCAGCGCGATTTTGTTGCAACCATGCCTCTTCGCCAGCTCGAAAAGGCTCTTCCGCCGCATCCACGAACAGAGGAAACAGGGCGTATGGCGGCGGTCGGTCGAAGCGTCGAAGCAGGTTTCCTCGACGAGCAGCGGGATACCATACCGCCCGGCGACGCGCTCCAGATAGTCGAGATCCGAACAATAAGGGATATTCTTCATCACGACATGCGCCGCCAGCAGCTCAAAACGCGGGCGGAAAATCCGTGCCCGCCTCCCCAGCAACTCCAAAAGCGCCAGCGAATCCTTCCCGCCGGACAGCCCGACAAGGATGCGGTCGCCGTCCGCAATCAAGCCATAATCAAAAATAGCCCGCTTAACCTTCTCCTCCACCTTGCGGAACAAACGCTCGTCTACAGTCAGTTTTGCCATCTCTTTTTCAATCATCAGGGCGCAAAATTACATATTTCTCCCGCGAAACGTTTCACAGTGTAAAAATATTCGTATCTTTGAAACGCATTTTTCATCGCATACAAAGAACTGACATGAAAGGTTTATCAAGCAGACTGTTTTACACGATAGGCATCGCGTTTCTTTGCAGCCACTTGCAGGCACAAAGCCTTGCCGAAGCCAAAAAGCTCTACGGGGAAGGCAAATATGCCGAAGCCAAGCCTGCTTTTGAAAGGCTCGTCAAACAGGCGCCGAACAACTCCTCCTACAACCAGTGGTATGGCGTCTGCTGCTATGAGACGGGCGACCTCGTCGGCGCGGAAAAACACCTGACAATAGCCGTCAAACGCAAAGTGCAGGAATCATACCGGTACATGGCGGAGGTCTATTATCAAACCTACCGCTTCGACCAAGCCGTCGAAATGCTGGAAGAGTATATCGCCATCCTGAAAAAGAATAAACAAGAGGTGCAGGCATTCGAAGCACGGCTCGAAAAGGCTGAAAACGCGCAACGGATGGTCGAAAAGGTCGAAGACGTGCAAATCATCGACAGTCTCGTGGTCGACAAAGCCGATTTCCTCGCTGCCTACACGCTCAGCGAAGAAAGCGGGACGCTCGCCTCCTATCGGGACTTTTTCCAAACGCGAGACACGGTCTGTTCGACTGTCTATGAGAACCAGAAAGGAGACAAAATCTACTACGCCCAGCCGGCGGAAGACGGACACTATTACCTGTTCACCCAAACGTTCCTGATGGACAAATGGGGAGATGAGAAGCGCCTGCTCATGAACAGCGAAGACAACGACAACTACCCCTTCGTCTTGTCAGACGGCGTGACCATCTATTACGCCTCTGAGGGGAACGGTTCCATCGGCGGATACGACCTCTTTGTGACGCGCTACAACACCAACTCAGACACCTATTTGGCGCCCGAGCAGCTGAGTATGCCATTCAACTCTCCTTTCAACGATTACATGATGGTCTATGACGAAGTAAAAGAGCTGGGATGGTTCGTCTCAGACCGCTTCCAGCCGGAAGGGAAAGTGTGCGTCTACCTCTTTATTCCCAATACGGAGCACAAGCGGATAGATAGCGAAGATCTCGACCTGAAGCGTTCGCGTGCCGCCATCAACGCCATTCGCGATTCGTGGCCTGCCGGCGCCAACTACACACAGCAAATCGAGCTGGCGCACACCGAAATCCCATACGGAGAGGAGAACATCGAAAAAGACTTTGAGTTCATCATCGGCAATGGCATCGTCTATTACAAACTTGACGACATCCATTCGCCCGAAGCCAAAAAATATTACAGCAAAGTGGTGGCGCTCAACAAGCAAATCACGGAACTCAACCAACAGCTGGACGACCTGCGCGCCTCGTATATACAAGGGAACGCAGCACGTAAGAAACAGCTGGAATCCGCCATCCTCGAAGCGGAACAACAACTGGACAACCTCTTGGGGCAACCCGAAGAACAGGAAAAACTGGCACGCAACGCAGAAATCAATTATCTAAGAAACAAACGATAACAAATTAAAACGACATGCTATTCGAAACGCTCATCATCGCCTTTCTCATGATTGTCGCCATCGCGCTCCTCCTGCTGGAAATCTTTATGCTTCCGGGCATCACGGTGGCGGGCATCGGCGGATTGATTTTCGCAGCCGGCGGACTCATCTATGCCTACTCGGTGAGTCTCCTTGTAGGGAACGTGACGTTGGGAACTTCTGTAGCCGCCTTTGTCGCAGCTTTTGCATGGCTGATGCGCTCCAAATCATTCAGCCGGGTCGCGCTGAACACGGACATCGACTCCAAACTGACGTCGAGCCGCGAACTGGGCATCGTTCCCGGCGACGAAGGTATCACGCTCTCCCGGCTCGCCCCCATCGGGAAAGCCTTAATCAAAGGCATCACGGTGGAAGCGAAAGCGTTAGACGAGCTCATCGACGAAGGGATACCCGTCGTCGTCATGCAGGTCGAGGGATATAATGTCATCGTACAGAGAAAAACAAATCATCAATAATTCTTTTTTTTACACATGGAAATGATATCATTCGTAACAATCGCCCTCATGGGCGCGGCAGTCCTACTGCTTATCATCTTCTTTTATTACGTACCGTTCCTCCTATGGCTTTCGGCAAAAGTTTCAGGTGTCAACATTTCGCTCATCCAGCTTTTTCTGATGCGTATTCGGAATGTTCCGCCCTACATCATCACACGTGCCATGATCGAAGCGCACAAGGCCGGGCTCAAAACGCTGACGCGCGACGAACTGGAGGCGCATTATCTGGCGGGCGGGCATGTAGAAAAAGTGGTACATGCGCTGGTTTCCGCCTCCAAAGCCAATATCGACCTGCCTTTCCAGATGGCAACCGCAATCGACTTGGCAGGGCGCGACGTGTTTGAAGCCGTACAGATGTCGGTCAACCCGAAAGTCATCAACACGCCCCCCGTCACGGCAGTCGCCAAAGACGGTATCCAGCTCATCGCCAAAGCCCGCGTAACCGTCCGCGCCAACATCAAGCAACTGGTCGGCGGTGCAGGCGAAGAGACCGTCCTTGCCCGCGTAGGCGAAGGCATCGTCTCGTCAATCGGTTCGTCAGAAAGCCACAAAAGCGTGTTGGAAAACCCCGACTCCATCTCCAAACTCGTGCTGCGCAAAGGGCTGGACGCTGGAACCGCATTTGAGATTCTCTCTATCGACATTGCCGACATCGACATAGGCAAGAACATCGGGGCATACCTGCAAATGGACCAAGCGCAGGCAGACAAAAACATTGCACAGGCAAAAGCCGAAGAGCGACGCGCAATGGCCGTCGCCGTCGAACAGGAGATGAAAGCCAAAGCACAAGAAGCACGCGCGAAAGTAATCGAAGCCGAAGCCGAAGTGCCCCGTGCTATGGCCGAAGCCTTCCGCAACGGCAATCTCGGTATCATGGACTACTACAAGATGAAGAACATCGAAGCGGACACCGACATGCGCGAAGCCATCGCCAAGCCGATTGCCAACCCGACGAAACCGCTGAAAGATTAAAATCATCATGATTGCGCCCTCCGAACTTATCATCAATGCAGATGGAAGCTGTTTCCATCTGCATTTGAAACCCGAGCAATTGGCCGACCGTATTATCCTTGTCGGCGATCCGGAGCGGGTTCATACGGTTGCCTCCTTCTTCGACACGAAAGAGTGCGAGGTTGCCAGCCGCGAGTTTCACACCATCACCGGCACTTATAAGGGGAAACGCATCACCACGCTCTCGCACGGCATCGGGACGGACAACATCGACATCGTATTGAACGAGCTGGACGCCCTCGCCAACATCGACTTCGCGACACGCACCATCAAGCCAACGTTCCGCCAACTGACGCTCGTGCGCGTCGGAACCTCCGGCGGTTTGCAGCCCTTCACGCCAATCGGAACCTACGTGGCAGCAGAAAAATCCATCGGCTTCGACGGCGTGCTCTATTTCTACGCAAACTCAGAGCAGGTGCGCGACACGGCGTTCGAAGCCGAACTGCAAAAGCAGCTCGACTGGAAACTCGACCGGCTCCTACCCTACGTCGTTCCGGCCGACGCGTCGCTCATCGAACAAATCACGGCCGACGACATCCTGCGGGGCGTCACGATTGCCGCCAACGGATTCTACGGCCCGCAAGGACGCATGCTCCGCCTTCCGCTTGCCGACCCGGATTTGAACCGGAAAATCGGTCGATTCCATTACGCCGGGCAGCAAATCACCAACTATGAGATGGAAAGCTCGTCGCTTGCCGGATTGGCCGCCCTGATGGGACACCGCGCCATGACCGTCTGCTGCATCATCGCCGGCCGCGTGGCACAAGAGATGAACACCGAATACAAAGGTTCCATCTCCGGCCTGATTCAGACCGTGCTGGAACGCATCTGAACCACAAGGCTTTATCTCAGAAAGCCTTGTCCTTTCAAAACGTTCAACAAAACGTCCGAGAAATGCTCATTATTGGTCTTCGTATAGCGAATATCCGTAAATACTTGGGCCAATGTTTCTTTTTGGTTCTCGCGGACGAACTGTTTGTTTACCTCCAGCTCCTCCTTGCTGCGATACAACGCGTCGATGGCTGCCGGCGTATAATCGGTGTAGGTTTCATTGTGCACCACCGCCTCCAACGGCAAACGTTCCACCTGCTCGGGCAACCCGTCAGGATAACCGACCGTCACCGCCACAATCGGCACGACCAGACGCGGCAGGGAAAGCGTCTCGATAATCCGGTCGGCATTGTAAGCCGTCGTCCCCAAATAACAGATACCCA
The DNA here is from genome assembly GCA_964465405.1 of uncultured Parabacteroides sp. Taxonomy (GTDB): domain Bacteria; phylum Bacteroidota; class Bacteroidia; order Bacteroidales; family Tannerellaceae; genus Parabacteroides. The sequence continues at coordinate 20,446 of CAYXIX010000024.1, forward strand.
ATCCCATCTCTTCCGCCGCCGTACAGAAACTCTGCGCAAACAGCATGGCGTCGATTGTCGAAGCGATGAAGGTCTGGAAATTGTCGAACCCGGCGACCGCCTTCCGCTGCTCCGCCCACTTCACAAAACGGTTGGCATCGGCACAAAAGGTCAGGACGACAGGTGCCTCCGTAATCATCGGCTGGTTGAAATGGGCAGGTGCCAACCGCTCTTTCATCGCCTTGTCGCGCGTCACCACCACGCTATACAACTGCATGTTCCCCGTGTTGGAAGCCCGCGCCGCAACCTCCAATAATTCATTCAACAGTGCCTCCGGAATATCCTGTTCGGTGTACCGACGGATAGTCCGTCGATTTTTCATTGTCTCTAACATAATCTTTCTTCCTCTCTATGATTATTCATTTTCTATGTATCAAAGGTAAACAGTCAGTCTAAAAATTTGCCGCACCAAGATGTTAAAAAAACTACATGCCGGGTAAATCCCATTTGGAGCGGGGGAATGAGA
>CAYXIX010000025.1:0-20598 GCA_964465405.1 uncultured Parabacteroides sp.
CTTTCTGTCCAACTGTTAATTATTGTCTTTTGGACGGAAAAACGTTCGTTTTTTTCTGTCATTTTTCGGGGTTTGTTTGGGGAAGGTGGATTTTTGTCCTCTTTTTGCTATCTGGTTGATAAGAAAGAAGATAGATTTGAGAAAAATATTTGCGGAAAAGATTGCAGGTTCAAAAACTATGCGTATTTTTGTGACGAAATAAACGAACGTTTTTGTTAGTCATTTTACACTTTTATACATTACTACACCCCTGTCATTTATCATTGACATACAGCCATATACTCTTGGATTCAAATCAAAATTCAGCTAAAAACAGATACTCCGGACGCACGCTGATATACCTGTATTTATATACAAATCTGCGTCCCCTTTTTTATATTTGGGGATACTCGGGGAGTAGTTTTTTCTGCCCTCCGGGAAAACGAATTTTAGCTGCCGGGAAAATCAGAAGTAGACGATGTAGTTTCGTTTGTGCAATTTGGGGTTGAAAAAGAGAAGGCCTGTCGAATAAAGGTCGACAGAGACGGTCACATCGTCATGTTGGCAAACCGAGTGCCAGAATGCCCGCGCCCTGCGGTTGGCGCGAATGCCTTCGAACACAAAGAGGGTATCGTCGTTCACCCGCTGCAAACAGGCGGCAAACAAACCGGCCTTCTCTTGCGGATCTATGGAGGCTGCAAAATGGACAAGGTCGAGACTGGGCATATCGGCCAATGCCTCAGGTAGGAGCTTTTGATAGGCACCGACACGCAGGTCGACCGAACGGCACGCTGCTTTTTCGAATGCCATGCGTGCGACTGATGCGAACTCCGGCACAGATTCCAATGCGATGCAGGTCAATCCGGACGCATAAGAGGTCAAATAAAGCGTCGAAATCCCGACGGATGTCCCCAACTGAAGGATGTGTTTGGATTTGAAATAATTTGCCAGACGGAACAATAAAGCGCCATGTTTGGGCTTGATGGCTTCGCGCTCGACAACCTGTCCGACCATCCGGCTGCGTATCTTCCGGTTCTGCCTCCAATCCGGATAGGTAACACGTTTATTGCAGAAAAGCAGTTGCTTCCGAATCAGCTCGATGTCGTCAAAACAGTAATAGGGACATCGCTCTTCTATCACTTTTGTAATCAGATTATAAACAAACGGAGAGTGTACGCCGAAACCTTTCCGATACCGAATGCCCCGATAGAGCAAGACACTTTTTCGCAACGTATTAAATGGAGGGATAACTTGCATAGTTTGTCTTCTTTTTATTCTCAGGCAAAATTAAACGATTTTCCTATTTCTCAAAAAAGGCTCCTCTGTTATCAAGCAGTTTCTGCCTCCATTCATCTATTCTCAAGACATATTCCTTCTGATTCACCACGTTATAATTTTCGTTTTCATCAGCATAGTGGTCAAACAACATTCGTTCCACCGGCCGATCAGCATCATCCCACCATTCCGTATAAAAATAGCGCTCTTGTATTAACGTAAAACCATTTGCCCAACGCGCTATTCCAAAACCTTTTGTCTTTGCATCCTGAGATTGAAGTAGCGGCAACAGGCTATTCCCTTCCAAGTCAGGTGGTGGAAGAACACCTGCGACGTCACACAGAGTCGGATACAAATCCACGAACTCAACAATCTGTTTACAGCAATAAGGCGTTTGTACTTCCGGAGAACGAATGATCAATGTAGCGTGCAAACTTGTATTCATAATGCTATGTTTACACCACATTCCGTGTTCTCCTAAATTCCAGCCGTGATCACCAATCAAGACAACCGTAGTTGTTTTATCAAGTCCCTCTTCTTCCAAAGCACGCAACAAACGTCCAATTTGTGCATCAACAAAAGAGACGGAGGCATAATAGCCATGTATCATCAGCTTGGCCGTCTCCACATCCAAAGCGCCTTGCGCCGGGATGCCGCTATAAGCACGCAGTTCAGACCAATTGTTCAATGCTAATTCCGGAATCAGGTTTCCCTCTTTCAGCCGATAATTATCCGGAAGCTCTATTTGGGCATGGTCATACATATCCCAATATTTCTGCGGCACCACAAAAGGCAAATGAGGCCGTATGAAACCGACAGCAAGGAAAAAAGGCAGTGTGTCATTTTTCAGCCGTTTTAAATCTTTGATGCTTTTTTCTGCAATCTGCCAATCCAAATAACTCTCTTCCGGATAATCTCCATGCTCATAGAAATACCCCCGTCTTCCTTTCCCGGTCTCTTGCTGTTCCCGCATCAGCGACAAGTTTTCTTCGGAATGATAATCCATAGGCGTAGCTGGAGTCGGGGACATGATTTCGTCCCAATATTTCATCGATTCCTCATCTTGATGGTGATAAACCTTTCCATTGGCAATTGTCGTATAATGAGCCTTTTTGAAAAGTTCCTGTATCGTAACGGCCTCCGGGACATCTACATCTGCGCGGGCATTCCACCGTTCCAACGTGTTTCTTCCCGGACGCATACCAGTCAATAAACTTGCCCTTGAAGCACCAGAAACAGCGATATTACAATAAGCACGTTGAAATAAGACTCCTTGTGCGGCTAATCGGTCTATATGAGGCGATTTTATTTGCGACTGACCATAACAATTCAACTCTGGTCGAAGATCATCACAAATGATGAACAGTATATTTTTCTTTTCCTTTCTAATTCCATCTTGAGCTTTCGAATGCACAGACGTTATGAGTATGAAGAATAATAAGAAAACAAATTTTTTTGCTTGCATAACGATATCTATTTTTAACGTGAGTTCGACGAATTGTAAAATCCTGTAAAATTGGTGATTAGCGAAAATTGTCGTATCTTTATAGTGTCCAAATACAAAGACTCACGAACAATAATCGCTATGCTCACCGAAAACAAGGTTATAGAATTATTTGTCCGGCAGATGATTTCTGCAAGCTTTTTGATGCAATGATGGCAAAATATACGTTTAAACACACCATGAAACGTAAGTATCATCGTGAATCAACGATATCAAAGGCAGAGATCATGCTCTTCAGGAAAGTGCTTCCCGGTAAATGTACAGGCATCCGTTTCGTGGACAGCACGCCGCTACGTGTGTGCAAAAATCAACGGATACGTATCCACAAGACATTCAAAGGCATTTTTGAGACAGCCTCCTTTTTATCTCTATCTGTTTCGCGTCACTCGCTAATCAATTCGAGCTTCGCCCCTTTCACACCCGGTGCGGATGCCTCGAAAACGATGACGCCCGGTTGCTCTTCGGTCTGTACGATGGCGGTAAGTTGCCCTTTGAAAGTCGTCATTTGCGGTGCTTGGAAAGATTCCAAACAGCTCGGGTCACCATTGGCGGCAGCCCGGTAGAAACCGGAACCACGCACGTCGAACTTCACCTTCAGCGCAGCATCCGGACAGAGATTGCCGTTCTTGTCCACCACCTGTACATTAATAAAAGAAAGGTCTTTACCGTCGGCCGTCAAGCGGTCGCGGTCGGCCGTCAATTCGATACGGTAGGGCTCGCCGGCCGTATGTACTTCCGTCTCGGCGACGGTGTTACCCGCTTTGTCATATGCAACCACTTTGAGTGTGCCCGGTTCATATTTCGTGTCCATCCACATCAGGCGATAGCGTTTCTGGCGCTCAAAGCTTTTCTGTGCGGCTTCCGTATAGCTGCTGTCGATTTCGACGCTCAAATCTTTTGTCCGTTTGCCTTGACTCTTGCCGTTGATGAATAGTTCTGCCGTCGGATAGTTGGTATAGACGAATACAGGCGTCACTTCCCCTTCGCGTCCGGGCCATGTCCAGTGCGGCAAGACATGCAGTGTCCGTTCTGTTCTGTTCCAATGGCTGCGATAAAGATAGTAACGGTCTTTGGGAATGCCTGCCAAGTCGATGATACCGAACAGCGAGCTATGGCTTGGCCAATCTGTATAATAAGGCGTCGGTTCGCCCAAATAGTCAAAACCGGTCCAAACAAACTCGCCGATGCAATAGGGTAAATCTTCGTGCTGGATGAAATCGTCTTCCGGCAGGTTCGACCAACCGCAATGTTCCACATCGTAGGAAGAGGCCTGATGGTCGTCATACTTCGCCATTGCTTTCCGCTCTACCGGGAACTTATAAACACCACGCGAACTGACCGTCGAAGCGGTTTCACTACCCAACACAATGCGTTGTGGCAATTTCTCATAGTTCTCTTTATACTTGAACGGGCGATAGTTGAAACCTGCCACATCCATTACGGCAGCGAAATTGTTGTTGACAACGGCATCCGGTGCATCCATCCCTTGTGTAACGAGCCGTGTCGGGTCTTCCCGGTGGCAAATGTCTTGCAGCCATTTGGCTATTTTACAATCACCCACATTCCACTGGTTCGGAACCTCGTTCCCAATACACCAGAAGATGACGCTCGGGTTATTGCGGTAGTTGTGAATCAAGTTGACAAGGTCTTTCTCTGCCCATTCATTAAACAGCAGATTGTAGCCATTCTTACATTTTGCCACGTTCCATTCGTCAAAACTCTCGACCATCAGCATGATACCCATTTCATCGCACGCCCGTACCAATTCAGGGGCAGGCATGTTGTGAGATGTGCGGATTGCATTACAGCCCATGTCCTTCAATATACGGATCTGACGACGAATCGCTGCATCATTGACAGCTGCTCCAAGCGGACCTAAATCATGATGATTGCAGACGCCTTTGAAGACTGTCCGCTCGCCATTCAGATAAAAACCTTTGTCCGGAATAATCTCAATGGAACGGATTCCGAACGGCGTCGTATAGACATCCCGCAATTCGTCTCCTTCAAACAAACGTGTCTCAGCCGAATAAAGGACTGGCGACTCTGGCGACCAAAGCGATGGATTGGGAACGATAAACTCCTGCTCCGCCTGATTATCGTCGTATTTCATCTGTGCCAAAGAGGTACGCAACACCACCAATTTTTGTTTATTTGCATCCCAAAGGCTCGTCTCCACACTGTACTTGGCCGGGTCTGCACCGTCGGGCAGCACAACCTTTGTGCGAACCTTTACTTTGGCAAACTCCTTGTTGACAACCGGCGTTGTCACGTATGTACCCCAGACCGGGATGTGCGCTGCTTCTGTCACAATTACATGCACATTGCGATACAATCCGGCTCCCGGATACCAACGGGACGATTCCGGCAAATTTTCCAACCGGACAGCCAACGTGTTCTTCTCTCCTGCTTTCAGATACTTCGTGATATCGAAATGGAACGAGTTATAACCATAAGGCCAAAAGCCGACTTTCTTCCCATTGAGATACACTTCGGCATGGCTCATTGCCCCATCAAACAAAATAGAAGCCCGTTTACCCTCCGCAAACAGAGGCACTTCGAAAGTGGTGCGATACCATCCGACCCCGACAAAAGGCAATCCTCCGGTTCGTCCGGCATGTTCCATCGCCTCTTTCTGCCCGTCTTGCGTGATAGCGACCTCCTGCTTGTCGTTTTGCGCGCTGAAAGGTCCATAAATAGCCCAATCGTGCGGCACAGTTACGGACTGCCACTTGCTGTCGTCGAAAGCAGGCTTTACAAACTCATTGTTATCTGCTCGCGTAAACTTCCAATTTTTTTCCAAAAGAAATTCCGTGCGAACTTGCGCTGTCAGAACTGACACACAACCAAACAGCCCAATCAATGCTGCATAATAGATTCTTTTCATCTGCATTTCATGTTATATTGTGGTATTTAGCAGGGCAAAAATAACTAAATTTACAAACTCTGTCAATAAAATCGGCATATTACACAACATGTTATCACAATTATTTTTCGTTTTAGTCGCCATCATCATCGGGACTCGGCTCGGAGGTATGCTTAGGAGTATTAGGTGGTTTAGGTTTGCTGTACTTACTTTTACATTACTGTCCGATAAAAATTTTTGAAGGCCATAAAATTTTTATCGGACAGTAATGTTAGAATATATGGTTTAGTAGTAATTTGAAAAGAAGAAGCTCCGGCGAATCACTTCGGCGGAGCTTCAATTGTTATGTTTAATTTTGTTGTGCGCTTCCACCCATGATATCCAACAGCTCGTTGGTAATGGCTTGCTGGCGAGTCTTGTTGTAAAGCAATGTAAGCTCTTGAATCAAATCGTTGGCATTGTCGTTGGCTGTCTGCATAGCCATCATACGGGCTGCATGTTCGGATGTAGCCGTATCGAGTAATGTCGTGTAGATCGTCAGTTTGAGCAATTTCGGAAACAACAGTGCTTGCAAGCCTTCTGCAGACGGTTCCAAAATGTAGTTCGTACCTGTTGGTTCGGATTTTGACGTTTCAGCCAAAGAGAGCGGCAAGTAGACCTTTTGAGTTAAAATCTGAGTTGCTGTATTCTTGAAATGATGGTAAAGCAATTCGATTTGGTCAACTCTCTCTGTCTGATAGAGTTCCATCAATCGTTCAGCCAATTGAACTCCACCCTCGTACGACGGTTTCTCTCCAAAATGCAGAAAATCATTTTCCGTTTGATAGCCGGCTTTATGCAATTCGTCCGCAATTTTCTTACCGACGGGATAAAGAAGGACGGCGATGTGTTTGGCTTTGTATTCCTCTAAGAGCGAAGAAAGTTTACGCCAAACATTTGCATTGAAAGCTCCGCATAATCCACTGCTGGACGAGAATGCAACAATGGCTATCTGCTTGACTTCCCGCTTCTCGATGTAAGGCGATACCAAATCGCATTCCGCATTTAAAAGTCCGTTCAAAATGGAGGAAAGCCTATTCGCGTACAAAACGGTTTGTTCAGTGGATGCTTGCGTACGATGAAGCTTTGCTGAAGAAACCATCTTCATGGCTGCCGTAATCTTTTGCGTACTCCGGATGGATGCGAGCCGAACTTTTATTTCTTTTAGTGATGCCATAAAGCTTTATTTGAATGTTTTTGCCACCTTGTGGGCCGTCTCTTCCAATTTCTTCCGGATATCGTCGTCGATGGCTCCGGTTTTGAGCGCGTCTAACACATCGCGTTGGTGGGTCGCGTGCAATTCGCGTAAGAATTCTTTTTCAAAATTATGCACATTGTCCAGCGAGACATCCCGCAATAAACCTTGCGTACCGCAATAAAGGATGGCAATTTGTTCTTCGACGGGCATCGGGCTGTATTGCGGTTGTATCAATAACCGTGTATTTTTCTGCCCTTTGTCAATCGTAAAAGCCGTGACCGGGTCCATGTCGCCACCGAATTTGGAGAATGATTCCAACTCCCTGAACTGTGCTTGGTCGATTTTCAGCGTACCGGCCACTTTCTTCATGGCTTTCAACTGGGCATTTCCTCCCACGCGGGAAACCGAAATACCGACGTTGATAGCCGGGCGGTTCCCTTGATTGAAAAGATCAGTCTCCAGGAAAATCTGTCCATCCGTAATGGAAATCACATTAGTCGGAATGTAAGCAGAAACGTCTCCGGCCTGTGTTTCGATAATCGGAAGCGCAGTCAGCGAACCTCCACCTTTCACTTTATCTTTCATGCTTTCCGGAAGGTCGTTCATCTGGCGGGCAACTTCCGGCTGGTTGATGATTTTGGCTGCCCGTTCCAACAGACGGGAATGCAGATAGAAGATATCGCCCGGATAGGCTTCGCGTCCTGAAGGTCGGCGCAAAATCAGGGATACCTCGCGATAGGCAACTGCCTGTTTGGACAAATCGTCATAAATGACCAATGCATGCCGTCCGCTGTCTCGGAAATATTCACCGATGGCTGCGCCGGCAAACGGTGCGTAATATTGCATGGCAGCCGGGTCGGATGCTGTGGCGCTGACAACAATGGTATAATCCATCGCCCCTTTTTCTTGCAATGTATTGACAAGGGAGGCAACAGTGGAACCTTTTTGTCCGACAGCAACATAGATACAATAGACAGGGTTCCCCGCTTCATAACAACTCCGTTGATTGATAATCGTGTCGATGGCGATGGATGTTTTACCTGTTTGGCGGTCACCGATAATCAGCTCACGCTGTCCGCGTCCGATGGGTATCATCGCGTCTACGGCTTTGATACCCGTTTGCAACGGCTCGTTGACAGGTTGTCTGAAGATGACACCTGGCGCTTTGCGTTCAAGAGGCATCTGGCAGCTTTCGCCTACAATTTCACCTTTTCCGTCAATCGGATTTCCTAATGGATCAATCACGCGTCCGATCATACTTTCACTGACGTTGATGGAAGCAATACGTCCTGTACGTTTGACTGTGTCGCCCTCTTTGATTTGATCGGTCGGACCTAACAAAACGGCACCGACATTGTCTTCTTCCAAGTTCATCACGATTGCTTCCATCCCGTTGTCAAACTCCAAAAGCTCATTGGCTTCGGCGTTGTCAAGACCATATATGCGGGCTACACCATCGCTCACTTGAAGAACGGTACCTACCTCCTCTGTATGGATGTGTGTACTGATTCCTTCCAGCTGCTGGCGCAGAATAGCGGAAACCTCGCTCACTTTTATCTGATTTGTCATACTTTCTTTTTCCTTAATTTTATCTGTTTTCGAGTAACCGATGACGAATGTCTCGCAACTGTGTCGCATAACTTGCGTCTATCCGGTAATTTCCGATACATAGGCGGAATCCACCAATCAGTTCCGGCTGTACGATACCGAAAAACTCGATTGTGCTTCCCGTCTCTTCCTTGAGTTTGTTTTGGAGGTGCCCTTTCACTTCATCGCTTACAGATGCTGCCGTACTGAATAATACTCGCGTGATACGTTTGTCTTTCCGGTATAAATGGATATAAACATGTACCACGAATAATAGGAAGTTTTCCCGTTTATGCTCCAGTAACAGATGGATGAAACGTTTGTATAAGTCACTCACCTCTACACCCCCAGCTGTTATCAGCAATTTGAACTTTTCTGTTGCGGGGATAATCGGATTATTGATGGCATCCTGCAAACTTGGCACTTCCGAAAAGCTATTTGCCAACATCTTCATGTCTTCATAGACCCGGTTTTCCTGCCCTTTCTCTTTGGCTAAGGAGAAAAGGGCTTTGGCATACCGGGTAGAGATGATTCCTATATCCATACGTTACGATTTACTAAACGACACCTCATCCAACAGCCGGTCAATGATTTGCTGATGCTCTTTGTCGCGGCTGATTTTTTCTTTCATCACTTTTTCCGCTATGGCGATTGAAAGGTCTGCGATTTCCATGCGAACTTCACGAATCGCCTTTTCCCTTTCTTCGCGTATACGTCGAGCAGCCTCTTCTACTTGCAAACGGGTTTCAGCGATTGCTTTCTGGCGTGCATCGTCAATGATTTGTTCTTTTTCGGCAAGGGCTTCTCTCAGGATGGCACTCTGCTTTTCTTTGGCTTCAGCAAGTATCCGTGCACTTTCTACTTGGATATTGGCTAATTGTTCGTTTGCCTGACGTGCTGTTTCCAACGAATTGTCGATGTAGGCCTTCCTTTGTTCCACTGCCTTGATAATGACAGGAAATCCATATTTGGAAAGGATCACCAAGACAATCCCGAATGAAACAATCATCCAGAACAGAAGTCCCGAATCCGGTGTTAATAATGACATACCCTGTTATTTTTTATTGGAACAATGCCAAGAAACAAACCACGATAGCGAACAGAGCCACACCTTCTACAAGCGCTCCCATGATCAACATCGAAGTACGAATCTCACCGGCGGCTGACGGCTGGCGGCCGATTGCCTCAACAGCGCTTTTGCCGATTAATCCGATACCGATACCTGCTCCGATTGTTGCTAATCCTGCTCCAATTGTTGCTCCCATTTTGGCTACGCCCATTCCGGCAGCTTGTAATAAAATAGTTGATAACATAGTGCTTAAATTTTGAATTTTCTATTTGTTATTAATTTATTTAGTTTTTTGCTTTTGCTAATCCGATATAATTGGCTGAAAGTAAAGTGAAAATATAGGCTTGCAAACAAGCGACCAATAATTCCAAGCAGTTCATAAATATACAAAACAACACTGAAACGACGGTCATCCCTGTATTAATTGCGACACCGAGACTTGCCGTAATGAAGATCAAACATGTCAAGGCCAAAATAATAGTATGCCCCGCCATGATGTTGGCAAACAGACGAATCATCAAAGCAAACGGTTTGGTGAATACGCTAAAAAATTCCACGAACGGCATGATAGGCAATGGCAATTTTAAGAAAATTGGAACATTCGGCCAAAACACATCTTTCCAATAATGTTTGGTTGCAAAAAGATTGGTCGCAATGAATGTACCGACTGCCAATACGAATGTAACAGCTATATTGCCTGTAATGTTTGCTCCTCCCGGGAAAATGGGAATAAGTCCGATCAAATTATTGATTAAAATAAAGAAGAAAACAGTCAATAAATATGAAACAAACGGTTTATACTCTTTTCCGATGGAATCTTTTATTACATCGTCATGGATATAAACGACAACGGTCTCGACCATTCCAAAAAAACCTTTGGGGACTTCATCCGGATGCTTCTGATACCATTTGGCAGTGGAGAGAATGATTGCCAACAATATGGCACAACTCAAGAATAGTCCGCAGACATTTTTGGTCAGTGAAAAATCCAATGGCCGCACCTCTTCGCCCGCTTCATTCTTTGTGACCACTTTGCCGGCATGGTCGCCTTCGCTTGCAATATAATAATCATGATAGGTTTGCCCGTTGTGCAAACGTGAAGAGAGAAAACAATTCCACCCCGCTTCGCCTTTGACGATTATGGGCAACGGAATCGATATTTCTTGGCCATTCCATTCGGTGATGTGCCACGTGTACGCATCTTGGATATGCGAGAACACAATCTCTTGTACGTTAACGGTCTGCTCTTCTGCTTGAGCTGCTTTTGTTGTGAAACACCCCACCAACAGAAAAACTGCAACCCCTATGATCCAGTTAATTGGATTTCTTTTCATTTCCTTTTTTCTCCATTTTTTGTCTTTTTTTCTCGAATAGGTAAACCGTATAGGTCTCCAAGCCGAGATAGATAAAATAGAACAGCATGAGTGTGAACCCAAATGCTCGTGGATGGTCGCCCACGAACCGGAGGTAAAGCCACAAGAAGATAATGGCTAACGTGAAACGCACGAACCTGACAACCATAAATGTGGTTACGGTAACATCTCCCTTTTTCCGTTTGACCGAATCGAGGAAAAAAATCATCGCCATAGAGGTCAACCAATAAAAGGTCGGGATAGCCGGATACCAATCAAAATAATTTTCAATATCCGTAAAGAAAAGCAAAACGCCCATCACGATAGCGACGACGACATTGACCAACGTCACCAATCCCATTAGTTTTAATTTCAGATAGCCAGTCATAACGTTATGTTTTTTTTGTTTATTCGATACACACAGACACCTGATCGTTCATTACCTCCACAAATCCACTTTCAACAACTAGCTCCTTTTTTTCACCTTTGCTTTCGAATAGGATAGTCCCCTTTTTCAAAGCCGAAATCAACGGGGCGTGATGCGGCAGCACATCAAACGAGCCCACGCTTCCGGGAAATGTCGCCCCATCTATCTCGCCTTTGAAGAGCAATCCTTTCGGTGATATGATTTCCAGTGTCATAATTCTTAATTTACTTGAGCCGACAACTTCTTGGCTTTTTCGAATACATCCTCGATTGTGCCGACATTCAGGAACGCCTGTTCCGGAATATGGTCTGTCTCGCCATCCATAATCATCTTGAAGCCGCGAATCGTGTCTTCGATGGAGACCATTACGCCCGGCACACCCGTAAACTGTTCGGCTACGGAGAATGGCTGAGACAAGAAACGCTGCACGCGCCGTGCCCGGTTGACCGTCTGACGGTCTTCGTCAGACAATTCTTCCATACCCAGAATCGAAATAATATCCTGTAATTCCTTGTTCCGTTGCAAAATCTGTTTAACACGTTGGGCCGTTTCATAGTGTTCGTTTCCGACAACCAGCGGGTCTAAAATGCGGGAAGTCGATTCCAATGGGTCGACAGCCGGATAGATTCCCAACTCTGTAATTTTACGGCTTAATACCGTCGTCGCATCCAAGTGGGTGAAAGTCGTTGCCGGTGCCGGGTCTGTCAAGTCGTCGGCAGGCACATAAACCGCCTGTACGGACGTGATAGAACCTTTCTTTGTCGAGGTGATACGTTCTTGCATCGCACCCATTTCGGTTGCCAATGTCGGCTGGTAACCTACGGCTGACGGCATACGTCCCAACAAAGCCGATACCTCCGAGCCCGCTTGCGTGAAACGGAAGATATTATCGATGAAAAACAAGATATCTTTCGTCTCTCCTTCGGCTGCGAAATCGCGGAATGATTCAGCGATGGTCAATCCCGAGAGAGCTACCGAAGAACGTGCTCCGGGCGGTTCGTTCATCTGTCCAAAAACCAACGTCGCCTGCGATTTGGCCAATTCTTCGTGGTCGATTTTCGATAAGTCCCAATAGCCCTCTTCCATGCTTTTCTTAAAGGCGTCTCCGTAACGGATTACACCGGATTGAATCATTTCGCGTAGCAGGTCGTTCCCTTCACGTGTACGTTCGCCCACGCCAGCAAAGACCGAAAAACCGTTTCCCCGCTTGGCGATGTTGTTAATCAACTCCATAATCAACACCGTCTTGCCCACGCCGGCACCACCGAATAGGCCGATTTTTCCTCCTTTTAAATAGGGCTCCAATAGGTCGATGACCTTGATGCCTGTGTATAATACATCTCGGCTGGTTGTCAAATCTTCAAATTTCGGGGGTTCCCGGTGTATGGGCAAAGCGCCTTTCTTGTCCAGAGTGGTCATTCCGTCAATCGGGTCTCCCGTAACGTTCATCAAACGCCCTTTGACTTGGTCGCCGATAGGCATTGTGATTGGCATCCCGTGTGAAACGGCTTTCATTCCTCTTCTCAATCCGTCGGTTGAATCCATTGCTACGGTACGAACCGTATTTTCTCCAATATGCTGCTGAACCTCGACAATCAGGACTTTCCCGTTCGGACGGGTTATCTCCATAGCATCGTGGATATGAGGAAGCGTGATAGCCTCTTCTTCCGGGCTGTCAAAATGGATATCTACGACCGGGCCGATAATCTGCGAGATATAACCTTTCATTTCTCCCATATAAGTCTCTTTTTTCGTATAATCAACATTTATTATTTCACTTGCAATATTACAAATTATGCTTGTCGGATGTCCAGAAATATGACTTTTTGATTCTTTTTGCACTTAGTTAAAGGTTTAACCAATTCTTTGGCATTCGAAAAAAACCAATGGAGTTTGAAAAAGAACCAATCCGAACGGAGGAAATGAAATTGTTAATAATAAGCGAGATATATGGTTGTATTTGCCCTGTCGGGAGAAGTGTTTTGCTATGTTAAGAGAAGGGCAGTTTGTCTGCGCACAACAGACCGCTTGCTGCCGCCCGATTGGGTGGTTGGGATAGCGGAGTACTGGGGCAATTGGAAAAAATAGAATTTTCGTTGAAAAGTTTCAGTTTGTTTCCTTGAAGTGAAACAAAAGTTTCATGCCGGAGGCACTTTTGTTTCTTGCAGGGGGAACAGAAGTTTCTTGCTGGGGAAACTTTTTTAAGTAAATATTGGGGCCCGATAGCATTCTTTCCAGGCATTTTCAACGGATGCACGAACGGAATTATTTGCTTCGCCTGAAAGAAATTCCGCCTATGTTTATACAGATTCGTCAGAATGGTTCGATAAATAGACGAATTTGGAGTGCTGCTGAAATTATTCGTATCTTTGCCGGCGTTTGAATGGATTAAAAAAGTAGGAGAAAAAATGGAAACAGTAGTAAGCGGCATCCGCCCGACAGGTAATTTGCATCTGGGAAATTACTTCGGAGCAGTCAAAGGTTTTCTGCAAATGCAGAACGAGTATAATTGCTTTTTCTTTATTGCTGATTGGCATTCGTTGACGACACGGCCGCATCCGGATAACATACGTGAAAGCGTCCGGACTATTTTGGCCGAGTATCTGGCTTGCGGCATCGATCCGGAGAAAGCGACTATCTATGTGCAGAGCGATGTCCGCGAGGTGGCAGAGTTATATCTCTATCTGAATATGAACGCCGGTATCGGCGAGTTGATGCGCACCACATCGTTTAAAGACAAGGCACGCCAGCAGTTGCATATCGACCGGGTGCACACGACGGAAGGCGACGTGGAAAAGGAAATTTTTAACGAAGGAAACAAACACAGTGTCAGCGCCGGTCTTTTGACCTATCCGACCTTGATGGCTGCCGACATCATTATCCATAAGGCGGTAAAAGTGCCGGTGGGGAAAGATCAGGAGCAGAACATGGAGATGGCGCGTCGTTTTGCCCGTCGTTTCAACCTGACGTATGGCGTGGAGTTCTTCCCCGAACCTGCATCGTTCTATTATTCGCATAAGGCTATCAAGGTGCCCGGATTGGATGGATCCGGCAAAATGGGCAAGAGTGAAGGTAATGCCATTTATCTGGTTGATGATGAGAAAACAATCCGTAAGAAGGTGATGAAAGCGGTGACCGATGCCGGACCGACGGAGCCTGACAGTGTCAAACCGGAACCGATAGCCAATCTGTTTACAATGATGGAAATCGTTTCGGAAAAGGAGACCTATGATTATTTCAATGATAAGTATAACAACTGCGAAATCCGTTATGGCGATATGAAGAAGCAGTTGGCAGAAGACATCAGCCGTTTCTGTGCGCCGATTCGCGAACGTATTCTGGATATCCGGGCGGATGAGGATTATATGGCGAAAGTTGCGCGCATCGGGGCTGAAAAGGCACGCGAAAGCGCCGCGAAGACCTTGCAGGAGGTACGCGAAATCATTGGATTTAAATAATTGATAATCGACAATTGTCAATCAGGCACTTGATATCCGACTCGGTTACGACCCTCGTACCCCCTAACGTACGTCACTCGTACGCGGTAACGTACGACCGTCCGTCACCGGCGTTCGATAAAGCATGGAAGCGGTTGTCTGTTACTTTGTCAGCGTAAACGTTGCCAAGACCGCCTTGTGGTCGGTCGGCCAGATGGCAATCGGTTCGGTGATGGGGTCGGCGGTCGGTTCTGTCGCACGTTTGCCGCGTATGACATCACCTTTCGGACCGATGATGCAAGCGTCGGTAAGGGTAAGCCCCTCAAAAGGCGCGTAGAAGATAAAGTCGATGCGGTCGCGGTCGTCCGCTTCAGGCGACCAGACAAGCTTCTTCAGGTCGATGTCCTTACAATCCGCCGGGAAGGTGAATCCCGGATGCGTCAGCGGGTCGGGGAAGCGTTCGCGATAACTGTCGACGAAGCCGGCTTTCTCGAGCATTGTCGTGCAGTCCCAAGGCACGACGGCTCCCTGATGATCATACAAATCCTTCGTCGCTTCCGTCCAGTCGAGATGAGACGGCTCGTTGAAGTCGCCGCCTAAAAAGACGATGCGTCCGGCCTTGCGGTCTTTCTCGGCTTCGGCGATGAAGCGGGCGATGGCATCGTCACGCACGGAGGCACGGTTGAGCACGAGGATGGAGTCGACGTTGGTCACCGGCTCGCGCTTCTCCCACGTGTTGCCGTCATAGCCGCGTACGTCGTAGTAGGCGCAATTGCGGTAGTCAAGGTGCGCCGTGTAGACGGCAAACTCCTGATTCCCTTTTCGGGTGACGAGGCGGTAGATGCTGCCCCGATCGTCGTTGAGCGGATAGACCGTCGTGCTGTCCGTAACGGGATAGCGGCTCAGCAGGCCGGAGTCTTCGGTGTAAAAAGAATAATAGGTCTTCCCTCGTTCCTTGAGTGCGGCGACGATGCGGTCGCAAAAGCGGGTGTCGTGGTAGTTGCGCACCTCACTCAGCGTCACGAAATCGGCATCCGTCCGCACAATCTCGTCCGCTACGGCTTCGAAGCCCCCTTTGACAACAGTCCCTTCTTGCCAGATGTTGAATTGTAAAACTTTGATGGTTTCCGTTTGCTTGCAGCCGGTCAGACTACCCAGCAGTAGTCCCAAGAGCAGAACGGTAGCTGCTCTGCTGAATCTTGTGTCCATGTTCACTTGTTTGTTTATGAGTTCGACTTTATTGATAAAGATGCGTCATAAAAGGCGTTAAGGCCCGATTCGGAAATTCCCGATTCGTCCGGCAGGGAAGAGAAGCAACTGAGGCCTCATCCTTCCGTTGAACGGGTTGTACTCGTAGTTCACCCCGACGCCAACCCGAAAATCATCTTGTATCCTGAATTCGAAGGCGCCGCCCACGCTCGTGTGGTTGTAGAACGGATTCAGGAGCATATGCGGGTTCCGCTTTTCATCGCCCTCATAAAAGACATACTGTCCCCAGCCCCTGACGCCCAGCCAGTCCGTCAGACCATAGCCGGCAGTCGCGTAGAAGCCACCCATCAGCATGGGCGACGGGTTGAAAGGCGTATAATAGCGTCCGCCGAAACCTCTGACAGAAAAGCTGAGGCGGTCGTCGTTCTGCCACGTCGCGCCCACGTTTATCCACGTCAGTCCGCCGACGCCGAGCCATGTGTACTGTTGTCCGCCGGCAAAGAAACCTGCCTGTTCGTTAAGGGGCAGGAAAGCGATTTCGTTGAAGTCGAGCGCCATCGGCGAGACGGCCCAAAGCATCGGCGTGTATGGATTGAAGAAAGGCTGATAGGCTTCCGACAAAACCATCATGTCCATCGGCCGCTCTTGTTCGAACGAGATAGGTGCGATAAAGTCGGGGGTATACTCGTGCAGCTTTGCCTCGATGATATGTCGCTCTGACGGCGTATAGCTTTTATAGAGGGTCTTCGGGAGGTTCAGGTTGAATACTGCCCGTTTCGGTACGGCCACGATTTTTCCCTCTTTGGTGCGAATCCATGTCAGGCCTGTTTGTGCTCCCAAACCAATCACACAAAACAACAAAAGGCAGATAAGTAAACTTCGCTTCATAACGCAACTCTCTTTTATGATGCGAAGATAGTACTTTTTAATTGATAATTGACAATTAACAATTGATAATTCGCTTTGCGTTTATAGGAACCCCGCTATTTCTATTGCTTCGACTGTCATCAGCCGGTCAGCTACCGCACGGAGAATCCTCGCATGGTAGGAATCAGCGCCGGCATCCGTTTTGAGCTTCATTGAAACTTATCGGACGACAATCATCACATAATCCCGTTCGTGTACCTTCTTGCTGTCGAGTATATTGACCAGCTTGCGCCCGACTTTCGGGTCGGTGCGGTCTACCAGCTCGCGCATTTCGGTGACGGTAAGGAGCATATAAAGGCAATCGTCTGTATGTCCGTCCGGCCAGAAGGGCAGCCCGTTGTCGAGGTCATTGACGAGCGCGTTCTGCCGGTAGGGGAGTACGACGGTACGGTCCTCTTCTTTCAGATAAACAACATGGTGCGTCAGTGTCGGTTTGTAGTCGAACTCGCTGTCTGTCCATGTGAGAATCTTCGGTGCTCCTTTCTGGTAAAGTCCCAAGAAGATGGCCTTCGGGTTCTCATAGAGTGTTTTCATCCAAATCGTTCCTTCCGCAATGCCTTCCTGTAGCTCGTTCAGGTCGAGCCCTTGTGCACCATAACGGACGGCATACAGAGGTGCGACGGTTTGTGCATCGCGCAATTGGTAGATGGTGTCGCAATAGGGAATCATGAAAGTCATCCGGTCTTGCGCTGCATTCCAATAGGAGGTTTGGAAACGCGGAATGTTTTCAGTGACGCTGTGCGGCGTCATCTGTCCGTCCTTTAGCGTGAAGGCACAGAGCGTGTCGCCTTGCAGGTTGAAAGTCGTAATGCCAGCTGGTTCGCCTTTCCCTTCGTCATAGCAGCAGAGCGTGTAGCCGGACGAGGAGAAGCCCAAGAGCTTGTTCCGGCTCAGCTCCATCGGGTAGCTGGCGGGCAATGTTTCCGGGTAGATATACCTTTTTGTGTGCAACATGATATCGAGTGGAAGCAGCTCGCCGATGCAGGGAATCGTGTCAGCCCCTTCCTGTTTGGTCAACTTGTTCTCGCCGCTGAGGGCGACGTATAGGCGCGTTGTCTTCTTGTCGAAGAAAAGCTGTTGCCCCGCCATCTCCTTGTTCCATTTGTAGTCCAGTGCCTTGAAGCCGTATCGCTTGCTCGGGATTTCGCCGCCGGGCTTGCGGTAGTAGATACGCGGATAGTTGAGCGTGAGGAAAGCGTTGCTGTCGGGTATCTGAATGGCCTGCGTGACGGTGAAGCGGCCGTCGCCTACGGTGTAATATTCGATTTCCGACGCGATTTGGCTCAGCTTCAACGGTGCAGGATGCTGTATTGCCTGCTCCACGTCGATGATTTTCAACGGCTCGGAGCGGTCGATGCGGGCTTCCATGTGGAGCGACTTCGGGACGTAACGTGCTTCCTTTTCCTGCTTGGGTTGGCAACCTGCTGCCAGCAGGAGGAGGGGCAGCAGGCAGGCTATATATTTGTTCATTTGTTTTTGTTTTTGAGTTTGTAAATAAACACGTAGTAGTTATTATTATTGTCGATAAACGCGCCGGTCTTGCGGTCGAAGAACTTGAATACGGTGGGCGGATAGCTGCTATGCGTCAGGAGGTAGTTTTCGGAAATCGTGATGCCGCTTTGTCCGACCAACGCTTCGTCGCGGTTGTCGAGCTTGAGCCGTTCGAAGTATTCCGCGAAATAGCCGAGCGGAATGCGCACGGTGTCTTTCAACGGTTGCTGGTCACAAGAGAGGATGCGGTCGTTGCTGACCTGTACATACCTGTCGACGATGGGACTGTCGGCCAAGCTGTTTCCGCAGGAAGTCGCGATGCTGAGCAGACGCAAACTTCCGAAGGTTTGAATCGTAACGTTCATGACATAGGAGTTTTTGTTGATAATTTGGTACAAATAAAGAGATTTAGTTTGTAAAAAACAAATATGTGCGTACTTGTTCGAATCGACATGCCTTATTTTTTCTTTTCTGAACCGGCTTGTATTTTTCCGCATCCGGCAGGAAAGTTGCGGTTTCCCTCCGGGTAAATTTCCGTGCCCTGCATGAGGTTTGTGTTCGCCCCCCCGTCAAACAGCTGTCCGACGAAAGTCGAACGCAAAATTCCCGGAAACCGCTGGAAAATAGTTGCCGGTGGACGGCTGATTTTGCGGGCCGCGCGGAAAATTGGCTCCTTCGTGAGGGAGAACGAGGTGAGAACTTGGAGGAGGGAATCCCTGTTTGTGGGGATTTTTTTCGCTTTGCGGCCCTCGAAATCCCTATTTGTGGGGATATTTTATCGGCGAAATATGTGTATATTTGCACCGCTTTAAAAAATAAATGCAATGAGAATAGAAAAGATTACAGGACGTGAGATTCTTGATTCGAGAGGAAATCCTACCGTAGAAGTAGATGTGTTGTTGGAATCCGGTGTGACGGGACGGGCATCCGTTCCTTCTGGAGCTTCGACAGGCGAACATGAAGCGTTGGAACTGCGCGATGGCGACAAGAACCGCTATGGCGGAAAAGGCGTGCAGAAAGCGGTTGAGAATGTCAATAAAGTGATAGGACCGGCTTTGGTCGGGATGTCTGCGTTGGATCAACGGGCCATTGACTACAAGATGTTGAAGTTGGACGGGACGAAGACGAAGTCGAATTTGGGCGCGAATGCCATTTTGGGCGTTTCGCTGGCAGTGGCAAAGGCGGCTGCCAATTATTTGGATATTCCGTTGTACCGCTACATCGGAGGGACGAACACCTATGTGATGCCTGTCCCGATGATGAACATCATTAACGGTGGTTCGCACAGCGACGCTCCGATTGCGTTTCAGGAGTTCATGATTCGTCCGGTCGGTGCGCCTTCGTTTAAGGAAGGTTTGCGAATGGGGACAGAAGTGTTCCATGCGCTGAAGAAGGTGCTGCACGACAGAGGGTTGAGCACGGCCGTCGGTGACGAGGGTGGTTTCGCTCCGGCTTTGGAAGGGACTGAAGATGCGCTGAACTCCATTATCGCTGCTATCAAGGCTGCCGGCTATGTGCCCGGAAAAGATGTGATGATCGGTATGGACTGTGCCTCTTCAGAGTTTTATATTGACGGCGTATATGACTATACGAAATTTGAAGGCGCAAAGGGCGTGAGGCGGACGTCGGACGAGCAAATCGCTTATCTGGAAAAGCTGATTAGCGAATACCCGATTGATTCGATTGAAGACGGTATGAGCGAGAACGACTGGGAAGGCTGGAAGAAGCTGACTGAACGCATCGGCGATCGTTGCCAGTTGGTGGGCGACGACCTCTTTGTGACGAATGTCGAATTCCTTTCGAAGGGTATCAAGGAGGGTTGCGCGAACTCCATCCTGATTAAGGTAAACCAGATTGGTTCGCTGAGTGAAACGCTGGATGCCATTGAGATGGCACACCGGCACGGTTATACGACCGTCACTTCGCACCGTTCGGGCGAGACGGAAGATGCGACGATTGCCGACATTGCCGTCGCTACCAACAGCGGACAAATCAAGACCGGTTCGTTGAGCCGTTCAGATCGGATGGCTAAATACAACCAGTTGCTCCGTATCGAAGAGGAATTGGGTGATTTGGCTGTTTATGGTTACAAGAAAATCCGATAATCATAATCGCTAATTTGCATAAAAAACGAATTGAATTCAAGAAAAGGAGGCTGTCTCAAATAAACTTTGAGACAGCCGTTTTTGTGTCTGCAAAAAAAATCGGGCAAGTCCTAACTTCACTCAGCCAGAACTT
>CAYXIX010000026.1:0-10880 GCA_964465405.1 uncultured Parabacteroides sp.
CTGACCGCTCTGTTTAAGAAAGAACAAAAAAAGAACATCCGCCTGTCACTCCTTGAGAGCGAACAGGCGGATGCATTGTTGCTATTATTTGGTGAGGAAAGATTGCGTTGGTTCTTACCCGATCATCTGTACGCTACGTTTGATGAAGCAGCTCAACGCTTCGCCTTTCAGCATACCATTTGCCAAGAGGGCTAGGTCAATCAGCTGGCTAACCAACTTGTTGGAAGCGGCATAGTCGGAGAGGATGCCGTTGCGTTGTGCGACCAATTCGTCTATTTTCTTGTTCGTATTCGTCATGTCCTCTTTTTCTTCTGCCGTGATTTCCTCTTCTTTCTTTTTGTTCTGTGTGTCGCGCAAATCAGTCTGACGGGCTTTCCAGCCTTTCAGGTCTGCCACAATCGGGTTCAACTTTTCGGCGCAAGCCGTTTCTTCTTCACGGAGTACCCGTTTAACCAATTCGTGGTCTGTGTTCAACACCAGACTGTAGCTTTCCGGCATTTCACCATAGAAAGACATACCTGGCTGCATGGCTGACATTTCGCGCATACGACGCATGTATTCGCTTTGCGTCAGCATAACCGGATTGGCATCTGTGCCCATCGCTTCGAATGTGACGATGAATTCGGTTTTTTCCAACTTGGGTAGCTGGCTTTTGAACATCTCCTGAAGAACTGTCTTCTGGTCTTCGTCGAGTGTAACCTTATTGACTTCTTCTTTGCGAATCAAATTGTCGATTGTGTCGCCGTCTACACGCACGAAACGCGTCTTTTCGAACTTTTGCTCGAGTTGGCCGATTGCGTGGACATCCAGCTGACCGTCCATAATCAATACACTGTAACCTTTGTCTTTAGCAGTTTGGATATAGCTGTACTGGTCATTGGCATTGGTCGTGTAAAGATAAATCAGCGTACCGTCTTTATCCGTCTGGTTGGCGCTGATAAGTGTCTTATACTCGTCGTATGTGTAATATTTCCCGTCTACATCTTTCAGCAGCATAAATTTGATACTGCGATCATAGAACTTCTCTTCGCTCAGCATTCCATATTGGATAAAGAGCTTCAGGCTGTCCCATTTCTCTTCGAATTGCGACCGGTCGTTCTTGAAAATCTCTTCCAGCCGGTCTGCAACCTTCTTCATGATGTGGTTGGAAATCTTTTTCACATTTTGGTCACTCTGTAGGTATGAACGGGAAACGTTCAGCGGAATATCAGGCGAATCGAGTACACCATGCAGCAATGTGAGGAATTCCGGAACGATTCCTTCTACCGAATCGGTTACAAAAACCTGATTGCAATACAACTGGATTTTGTTACGTCGCAAATCGATGTTGCTCTTGATTCGCGGGAAGTAAAGAATACCGGTCAGGTGGAACGGATAATCGACATTCAGATGAATCCAGAACAACGGTTCGTCAGACATCGGATACAATTCCTGATAGAACTTCTTGTAATCTTCCTCTTTCAGTTCGCTCGGTTTACGAACCCATGCAGGTTGTACATCGTTGATGATGTTGTCTTGGTCTGTATCGACATATTTCCCGTCTTTCCATTCCTGCTTTTTCCCGAAGGCAATCGGAATCGGCAAATAACGACAATATTTGGTCAACAGCCCGTTGATTTTTTCCTTATTCAGAAAATCCTTGTTTTCATCGTCAATGTAAAGGATGATATCTGTTCCGCGCTCTTCTTTGGTTGTCTCTTCGATTGTATATTCCGGTGTACCATCGCAACTCCATTTCATGGGGACTGCCCCTTCTTTATAAGAACGTGTAACGATTTCGACTTTTTTCGACACCATGAATGAAGAATAGAAACCTAATCCAAAATGGCCAATAATGGCTGCTGCATCGTTCTTATATTTTTCGACAAACTCTTCTGCTCCCGAGAAGGCTATCTGATTGATATATTTGTCAATTTCTTCAGCCGTCATACCGATACCTCGATCTGAAATCTTGATGGTATCTTTGTCGAAACTGACATGTATGGTCAAATCACCCAACTCTTCTTTGAATTCACCTACAGAAGCAAGTGTTTTCAACTTCTGGGTTGCATCGATAGCATTTGATACTAATTCACGGAGAAAAATCTCGTGATCACTATACAAGAACTTTTTAATAATCGGGAATATGTTCTCGCTTGTAACACCAATGTTTCCTTGTTTTGCCATAATATGTTTTCTATATTTTGTTATTTACTTTGTTTGTCTGTTTCGGATGATTACACATCCGTTGGGGGGATAGCAAAAACAGTGCCAAATTAACAAAATGACAGAGAAGCCTGACAAGTTATCAGTCCATGCAAAAATAGAACAAGAATCACACCGCATGAACGGATGACAGTTGTCGTCTGTTTACGCTATGTGATTCCTGTTCCAGCCTCCTCCCGAAAACAACGATTAAAAAGCGATGGGAGAGGTGTTCTCTTTTTCCGGAGTAACCGATTTTTTCACTTGCGTCACAATTTCCTGCTTTTCCGGGTCGAAATCCACCACAATCGTGTCTCCTTCGCCGACGGATGCCTGAATAATCATTTCTGCCATTTCGTCCTCCAGATATTTCTGGATAGCCCGTTTCAGCGGACGAGCTCCAAACTGGATGTCGTATCCCTTGTTGGCAATGAAATCTTTGGCAGTCTCAATGAGTTCTAGTTTATACCCCAAACTTTCCACTCGTTTGTAGATACCTTGCAGCTCGATATCGATAATTTTGTGTATCGCACCTTTATCCAATTGGTCGAACATAATGATGTCGTCGATACGGTTCAGGAATTCAGGGGCAAACGCCTTGTTCAACGCTTTTTGGATGACACTGCGTGAGAAATCCTTATCGGGTTCTCCCTCTGCATGTGCATGGAAGCCCACGCCACGCCCGAAATCTTTCAATTGCCGCGTACCGATGTTGGAAGTCATAATCAAAATGGTGTTTTTGAAGTCAATCTGACGGCCCAGACTATCCGTCAACCGACCTTCGTCGAGCACCTGCAACAGCAGGTTGAACACATCCGGATGCGCCTTTTCAATTTCGTCTAACAAGACTACCGAATAGGGTTTGCGACGAACCTTTTCGGTCAGTTGTCCTCCTTCTTCATATCCGACATATCCCGGAGGCGCTCCGATTAGGCGCGTCACGGCAAACTTTTCGAGGTATTCGCTCATATCGATGCGTATCAATGAGTCTGATGAATCAAACAAATATTCAGCCAACATCTTTGCCAAATGCGTTTTCCCCACTCCGGTTGGCCCCAAGAACATAAACGTACCAATCGGTTTATTCGGATCTTTCAATCCGACCCGGTTCCGTTGAATGGCTTTTACCACTTTGTTGACAGCTTCATCCTGTCCAATCACCTTTTTCTTCAGGCTTTCGGTCATTTCGAGCAGCTTCACGTTCTCCGCTTTGGCAATACGTTGGACGGGGACACCCGACATCATGGCAACCACTTCGGCCACTTTGTCTTCATCGACCGTCTCCCGATGTTCTTGCAGCTCTTCTTCCCAACGTGCTTTGGCAGCGTCAAGCTGTAACAGATATTGGCGTTCCTTGTCACGAAAACTGGCCGCAAGCTCGAAATTCTGCGATTTGACCGCCGCTAATTTCTCGTTTTTGGTTGCTTCTATTTTGGCTTCGAGTTCTTCAATATGTTTCGGGACACTGATGTTCGACACATGTACGCGCGAACCGGCTTCGTCTAATGCGTCGATTGCCTTATCGGGGAAGTTCCGGTCGCTGATGTAGCGTCCTGCCAGTTTGACACAGGCCTGTAACGCTTCGGGGGTATAATTCACGTTGTGGTGTTCCTCATATCGCTCTTTGATGTTTTGCAGAATCTGTAACGTCTCTTCCGCTGTGGTTGGGTCGACGATTACTTTCTGGAAACGACGCTCCAGTGCGCCATCTTTTTCGATGTTTTTCCGATACTCGTCGAGTGTCGTCGCGCCGATACACTGTATCTCGCCCCGCGCCAAAGCCGGTTTCAGCATATTGGCCGCATCCATCGAACCGGAAGCAGAACCGGCTCCCACAATCGTATGAATTTCATCGATGAAAAGGATGATATTGGGATTTTTGGCTAATTCGTTCAAAATCGCCTTGATCCGTTCTTCAAACTGGCCGCGATATTTCGTTCCTGCGACAATGGAAGCCATGTCCAAGTTGATGACGCGTTTGTCGAACAAAATACGTGACACTTTCCGCTCCACGATGCGCAAAGCCAATCCCTCGACAATGGCCGACTTTCCGACTCCCGGCTCGCCTATCAATATCGGATTGTTCTTTTTTCGGCGGCTCAATATTTGCGCCAATCGTTCGATTTCTTTTTCGCGGCCCACAATCGGATCCAATTTGTGCTCTGCGGCGGCACGTGTCATGTCCATACCGAAGTTGTCCAACACCGGAGTATCATTCGTCGACTTGGACTGGCCGGCAGAACCGCCTGCATAGGAGCGGGAAGACTCCCGGCGCGAAGGATAATCTTCTTCCTCTTCTTCCTCGTCGTCCGTATATCCGTCCTGTATCTCTTCGGTTTGCTCCATCAGGTACGACTGCCGCAAACCATTTTCGCTGATCAGATAACTATATACGTTTCTATACGTTATGCCTGCATCGTTCAACACTTTGGCGGCTACGTTGAACTCCTCTTTCAAGATAGCCAAAAGCAAATGCTCCGTGTCGGTCTCCTCTTTTTTTAAGAGGCGGGACTCTAACATACTCATCCGTAGCACGCGTTCTGTCGTTTTACTGACAGTGATGTTGTGATGGACGGCATCTTCCGTCTCACCTGTATTTTTGATTTCTTCTTCAATTTTCTTTTTGACATTCCTCTCGTCCACATGCAACCCGCGTAAAATCTCCATAGCTTTTCCTTCGCCATCTCGAATGATTCCTAACATCAGATGTTCCGGTCCGATATAGCTATTCTGAAGCCGTGCGGCCTCCTCGCGGCTATATTCGAGAACGTCCATCAATCTTTTTGAATAGTTATTTTTCATATTATAATAATGTATAGTATGCAAATGTAATAAACTATTTTTTTATTCCTTACAAAATTCGTGCCATTATTCCCCGATAAATGACGGGCGACAGACACAGCTGCCCGGATAACCGTCGGAAAAACGGCCAATTGAAGTCGGATTACCTGTTTGTAAAAAAAAATTACCCTGAAAGTAAGCAGAAATCGGCAAAAGATAAATGAATATAGCCGGAAGCCATTTTGAGATGCAAGTCCATAAAATTTCACGCTAAAAACTTTTGTGAAATAAGGAAAAAGCGTACCTTAGCGTACTTTTTGAGAAGAAAGATATAGAGTGTATAAAAATAAAGATTAAATGATTGATCAAGACAGAATTATAAAGATAAACATCGAGGAAGAGATGAAGTCGGCATATATCGACTATTCGATGTCGGTGATTGTCGCGCGTGCCCTTCCGGATGTCAGGGATGGTTTTAAACCGGTTCATCGTCGCATTTTATATGGGATGAATGAGTTGGGAAATACCTCCGACAAACCATATAAAAAATCTGCAAGAATAGTGGGTGAAGTTTTAGGTAAATATCATCCGCACGGAGATTCGTCTGTTTATTTCGCAATGGTCCGTATGGCTCAAACATGGTCGATGCGCTATACATTGGTAGACGGGCAAGGGAACTTCGGTTCGGTAGACGGCGACAGCCCGGCTGCCATGCGTTACACGGAAGCCCGTTTGAGTAAGCTGGCAGAAGAGATGCTCCGAGACATAGATAAAAACACCGTAGATTTCCAACTGAACTTTGATGATACACTAAAAGAGCCGACCGTATTGCCGACACGTATTCCGAATCTGCTGATAAACGGCGCTTCGGGTATCGCCGTAGGTATGGCGACCAATATGCCGACGCACAATTTGAGCGAAGTGCTGGACGGCTGCATGGCTTATATCGATTCACACGGAGAAATCGACGTGGCAGGGTTGATGCAGTATATCAAAGCCCCCGATTTCCCGACAGGAGCTACCATTTACGGGTATGCAGGCGTGAAAGATGCGTTTGAGACCGGAAAGGGGCGTATCGTCCTTCGCGGAAAAGCAGAGATTGAAACAAACGGGACACATGAAAAAATCATCATTTCGGAAATCCCTTACGGGGTAAACAAGGCCGAACTGATCAAATACATAGCCGAACTGGTGAATGAAAAACGCATCGATGGCATTTCAAACGTAAACGATGAGTCAGACCGTCAAGGTATGCGCATCGTGGTGGATGTTAAAAAAGATGCCAATTCGAGCGTAGTACTCAACAAGTTGTATAAGATGACCGCTTTGCAGTCTTCGTTTAGCGTCAATAATATCGCGCTGGTCAATGGCCGACCTCGACTGCTGAACCTGAAAGATCTGATCAAGGCGTTCATAGACCATCGGCATGAAGTGGTAATCCGCCGAACCAAATATGACCTGAAGAAGGCTGAAGAACGCGCTCATATTCTGGAAGGTCTGATTATCGCATCAGACAATATTGACGAAGTGATTGCCATTATCCGTTCTTCCAAAAGTCCGGTCGAGGCGATAGAACGCTTGATGGAACGGTTTTCACTGTCGGAAGTCCAGTCGCGGGCAATCGTTGAAATGCGGCTTCGCCAGCTGACCGGACTGGAACAGGACAAACTGCACGCAGAATATGAAGAGATTGAAAAATTGATTGCTCATTTGAAAGAGATTCTGGCAAATGATGATTTGTGCATGCAAGTCATCAAAGAAGAACTACAAGAAATCAAGGATAAATATGGCGATGAACGTAAGACGGATATCGTTTATGCTTCGGAAGAGTTGAATCCGGAAGATTTTTATGCAGATGACGAGATGATTATCACCATCTCTCACATGGGCTACATCAAGCGTACACCGTTAAGCGAGTTCCGGGCTCAAGGACGCGGTGGAGTAGGGGCCAAAGGTTCCGAAATACGAGATGAAGATTTCGTCGAGTACATCTATGCAGCTTCCATGCACGCGACTTTGTTGTTCTTCACGGCAAAAGGCAAATGCTATTGGCTACGGGTATTCGAAATACCGGAAGGAGCGAAGAATTCTAAAGGCAGAGCCATCCAGAACCTGTTGAACATCGAACCGGATGATAAAGTCAATGCCTTCATCCGTGTAAAAAACCTGACAAAAGATACACAATTTATCAATACACATTATCTTTTATTCTGTACGCGCAAAGGCGTAATCAAGAAAACCTTGCTGGAAGCCTATTCGCGCCCACGCCAGAACGGAGTGAACGCAATCACATTGCATGAAGACGACGGATTGATAGAAGTCTGTATGACCAACGGCAATAATGAAGTGTTGATTGCCAACCGGAACGGGCGGGCCATCCGTTTCCACGAAAGCGCAGTCCGCGTGATGGGACGTACGGCAGCCGGAGTAAGAGGTATGACGCTCGATGACGATCCTGCGGACGAAGTAGTCGGTATGGTCTGCATCAAAGATAAAGAAAAAGAAACTATTTTAGTCGTTTCCGAACAGGGTTACGGCAAACGTTCGCATATTGAGGATTACCGTATTACCAATCGAGGAGGGAAAGGTGTCAAAACCCTCAATATTACAGAGAAGACGGGTAAATTGGTTACGATAAAGAATGTCACGGAAGAAAATGATATCATGATTATCAACAAATCAGGTATCACCATCCGGATGAATGTTTCAGACCTACATGTTATCGGACGTGCAACGCAGGGAGTACGTTTAATCAATCTGGAGAAACGAAATGATGAAATCGCTTCTGTATGTAAAGTATTGTCGCAAACCGACGAGGAAATCGCGAAGGAAAAAGCCGAACGCGAAGCATCAGAGGCAAGGATAAAGAATGAACATACAATAGAAAATACCGATTTCGAAGATGTTTCGGATGATGTTGATTCAATGGATGACCCAGACGAAACAACGGAGGATTAATTTTAAACAAATAAGAAATATTAATTTCAAATTCACTATCGTAAAATGAAACGAGTATTATTGACAATTGCACTGTGTGTTGCAGCATCATCAGTCTCTTTCGCCCAAAAGAAGGCTGTAAAGGAGGCACGTAGTATCACGAAAAGCAGCAACGCGGATTTCAACGAAGCCCGCACGCTGATCAAGGGCGCATTGGAAAATGCGGAAACAAAAGACCTGGCTGAAACTTGGTATGTGGCAGGATTCATCGAGAATCAAGTGTATGATGCAGAAAGAACAAAGCAGATTTTAGGCCAGCAACCCAACGAGCCGACTATGTATGAGGCTTTGTATAATATCTTGCCTTATTTTAAAAAGGCATACGAATTGGACCAACTACCGAACGAAAAGGGGAAAGTGAAACCGAAATACACCAAAGATATCAAGAGTATCTTAAGTGCCAACCATCTCGGTTTGTTCAACGGAGGTGCTTATTATTTCGACCAGAAAGATTACAAGAAAGCGTATGAATACTTCAACCAATATCTGGATATCACAGAACTGCCGATGTTTGAAGGGACTCAAACTGCAATAAAAGACTCTACGTTTATGACCGTGCAGTTCTATGCCGCTGTGGCAGCTACGCAAATTGGTGATTCCAAAATAGCCATCTCGGCTTTGGAGCGCGCAAAAGATACTCCTTATCGTCAATATGATGTGTATCAGTATCTTTGCTACGAATATGAGCAAGCAAAAGACACGATTAATATGGAAAAGATGTTGATAGAAGGAAACCAAGTTTTTCCGGATTCAACCTATTTTCTGAACAGCCTTATCAACTTGTATGTAGCAACGAACCGGAACGACCAAGCGTTAGAGTCTCTGAATACAGCCATTCCTAAAGCTGCCAGCGACACGGAGTTGGAAAACCTATACAGCGTTATGGGATATGTATATGAAAGAGGGTTGGAAGATTATCCCAATGCAGAGAAATATTATAAGATGGCTCTCGAAAAGAATCCGGAATCCACAGAGGCAAATTCCAACTTGGGACGTGTTTACTATAACCAAGCTGTAAACAAGCAGGGTGAAGCCAATATGATCAATGACAACAAACTATATCAGGAAGAATTGAACAAAGCAAAAGACCTGTTTAAACAAGCGCTTCCTTATTACGAAAAAGCTCATAAAGCAAACCCAAGCGAAATGCAGTATATGATTGCGTTGAGAGGTATTTATTACAATTTGAACATGGGAGCTGAATTGGAGGCAATTGAAGCTGAAATAAATGAATAATTAAAATCGGATGTAACAAAAGAAAAGCCCTTCAGGAATGAGGGGCTTTTCTTATCCCCATAATCCTATTAAACATAATCATAATTATCAAACAAAAGGGGATTTCTACTCGGCATCTATCATTTATGAAATAACTAATGTCAAATTTAAAACTACATCCGGAGTATTTCATTATACCTTAGGGGAAAATTTTTATTTACTCATTCAAAATATAGATTGCCATGAAGGAATTGAAAATGTTTATTGACGGCAAATTTGTCGAAAATGAATCCGGGAAATGGATTAAAGTAGTAAATCCTTCCACTGAAGAAGTGATTTCATTGATGCCGGATGGCACAGTCGATGATGCAAGAAAAGCGATTGACGCAGCAGAAAAAGCACAGGAACAATGGGAAAAAACACCCTCCAACGTGCGGGCTTCTTATCTGACGCAAATCGCTGCGGGTATCCGTAAACGGGAAAAAGAGCTAACGGACATCATTGTCCGTGAAGGCGGTAAAACACAAGCATTGGCCAACGTAGAAGTCCTTTTTACAGCGGATTACATCGACTACATGGCCGGTTGGGCGCGTCGTTACGAAGGCGAAATCATCCCGAGCGACCGTCCGCGCGAAAGTATTTTCCTGTTTAAGAAACCCATTGGTGTGACGACCGGTATCCTGCCTTGGAATTTCCCGTTCTTCTTGGTCGCCCGTAAAGCGGCCCCTGCCCTAATCACGGGAAATACGATTGTTGTAAAACCAAGTCAGCAGACACCCGAGAACGCCTATGTCTTCGCTCAAATCGTGGAAGAAGTCGGTTTGCCGGCCGGTGTGTTCAATTTGGTGAACGGGCGCGGTTCGGTCGTCGGACATGAATTGGCTGCCAATCCGAAAGTGGGAATGGTCAGTCTGACAGGCAGTGTCAGTGCCGGACAACAAACCATGGCTGCCGCCGCTCCCAACATCACGAAGGTTTCTTTGGAACTGGGCGGCAAAGCTCCGGCCATCGTCATGGCAGATGCGGATATCGATTTGGCTGTCAAATCGATCATCGCTTCGCGCGTGATTAATACCGGGCAGGTTTGCAATTGTGCCGAACGTGTTTACGTCGACAAGAAAATAAAACCGCTCTTTATGGAGAAACTGGTTGCCGGCATGCAGCAGGTAAAGGTGGGCAATCCTTGCGAAGTGGCCGATTTGGACATGGGGCCGCTGATCGAAGCCAACGCGCTGGCCAGCATCGAGGAGAAAGTGGAAAATGCCATCCGTCAGGGCGCCACATTGGTTTGCGGCGGACACCGTATCGGGACGAAGGGCTATTTCTTCGAACCGACCGTACTTGACAATGCTACACAGAAGATGGACATCGTGCAGGAAGAGACGTTCGGCCCCGTCTTGCCCATCGTGGAATATACGGATCTCAACGAGGCGATTGCTTGGGCGAACGATTGCGAATATGGTCTGACTTCGTCGCTTTACACGCAGAATTTGGATGCGGCCTTTAAAGTGATGCGTGCGTTGAAATTCGGCGAGACGTACATCAATCGTGAGAATTTCGAGGCAATGCAAGGTTTCCACGCCGGTTGGCGCAAATCCGGTATCGGTGGAGCCGATGGTAAACATGGTTTGGAGGAATATCTACAGACGCACGTCGTCTACATTGAGACGAAAGAGTGATTTCCTGTCCAAAAAGCCATAATC
>CAYXIX010000026.1:10980-19913 GCA_964465405.1 uncultured Parabacteroides sp.
TTTTAAGGGTGACGACGCGCTATTTGTCCTCTACGGCGCGCGTCTGCAACACTTTCGAATAGGGCGGCACGCTGTGTGTAAGCCAGATATTTCCGCCGATAACGGAACCCCGCCCTATCGTAATTCTTCCCAATATGGAAGTGTTTGAATAAATCGTCACGTCGTCTTCGATGATGGGATGGCGAGGCACATCCATCGGCAGGCCCTCCTCGTCCAACGTGAAGCTTTTGGCTCCCAACGTCACGCCTTGATAGAGGCGGACATGGTTCCCGACAATCGCTGTCTGCCCGATGACGACACCCGTCCCGTGATCGATGCTGAAATATTCGCCGATTCGCGCGCCCGGATGGATGTCGATTCCCGTGTCTGAATGCGCCATCTCGGTGATGATGCGCGGGATGACGGGCACTTGGAGCTTCAGCAGTTCGTGGGCAACCCGTTGATGGAATATCGCCCGCACGGCGGGATAGCAAAAAATGATTTCGCTCGGGCTTTTGGCAGCCGGGTCGCCGTCCAAGATGGCTTTCACGTCCGTCGAAAGCAGGTACTTGATGCGCGGAACCTGATTGATGAATGCGACCGCCACTTCCGATGCCCGCTCCTTCGGTTCGTCGCAGCAGCCTCCCTCCTGCTCGAAACACAATCCGTGAAAAACCTGTTCTTGCAGCAAATCGTATACCTGCTCCAGAAAAACGCCGATGTAATATGGCATCGAATCCGCCTGCGCCTCCTCTTTCGTCCCGAAGAAGCCGGGAAAAATCACCTTCTGCAACAACAACATGATTTCGCGCAACGCCGTTACGGAGGGCGAAGTCCGCTGGTGCAGCGGGATGTATTTATAATCGGGCAGACAGGTGGACGAAAGCAGGTCTACGTTCTTCCGGATTTCTTCTGATATGATTGTCCTGTTCATAGTTTTCTTCTGTTAATTGTCCCATACGGGATTGTATCTGACGAAATAGTTATCGCTCCGCAAATCTTGTCCCAAGATATAAAGGATACCGTCTAACAGGAACATGTGGTAATTTGTCATGGAGGTCGGCACTGACGAGCGGGGGCTCCATGTGCCGTCCGACAGACTGTATTCCCAAATCCTGCCGTTTGAATCGACCATCCAGAAACGGTTTTGATCTTGGTCGTACACGCCGGAAGAAATGCTTGTCAGGCTTTCAGGCGTATTCGGTACCGGTTCCCAATGGGTCAGACTGTCAGTGGCATGGTAGAAGCCTGTCCGCATATTGTTGTCGTTGTTCCTGCCCAAGCCGGCATAGACTTCGTTTTCGCCGACGACGAAAGCCACTCCGCCTTTTTGGTTTTCAGGAAACTCGGCGATGATTTGCCACGAGCCGCTGTTTCCGACCGACAAATCATAGCGCAGAATCTCTTTCGTGTCGGAACCACCCACAACATACAGCGAATCGTGGAAAACAAAACACAACGGCTCGGAACGTCCTTCTTCGTCCAAAGCCGGATAATCATCCCAACTATTATCTGTTGCATCGTAGATTTGGAAAGCGTCGCTGGCTTGGTCGCCAAGCCCTCCTACTACATACGCCTGTCCGTTCCGAACGGCGGTTCCCATGCGCGCGAGCGCACGGGGCATATTGTACCCCGACATCCACCGGTTTTCTGGTACGTAATAGTAGAACAGTTCGTTGCTTCGTGTGCTCCCCAAATCGCCTCCAACGACGTAGGCGCTGCTCCCGATGGTGAATGCGGCCGAATATTGGCGGTTCGACCCGTCATAAATGCTCCGTTCGGTGAATATGTCGGGCGTCACGAACGATTGCGTTGCCCCGTAACCGACCAAACCGCTTTCGTTGATGGCAAACGCCCGGACGTAATAGGTCGTGCCTCCCCTGAGGGAAGAAAGCGCGAGGGTGAACAGCGTGTCGGTGGCGATGATTGGGTTATCTTCGTAGGTCGGTTCCTGACGGGTAGAAGACCAACAAATCCCCCACTTCACGACATTGCTGTTCCCGCCGTTTTGCAACTCTCCGCCGACGTGGACAGTCCCGTCGCTCCGAATCGAATCTGAAGTAATCGGGAAGGTGATGATATTCGGGACTTCGCTTTTGGTTGAAATCAAGACCTGTTCGGCACTATAGGTGACGCCGAAGGCATTGATGGCGTAGGCACGTGCGAAATACTTCTTCGCCGATTCAAGCCCCCGTATCCGCCCGACAAATTGTCCGGTTTCCGTCAGGTTATTACAAATGATTGTGTCTGCATCGGTCTCCATCGTCGGCATCTCTTCTTCGCTCCAGCAGAATCCGTAGGCAGAAACCGCCGCATCGCCTTCTTGGAGCAAATAGGCAGACAGGTCGGCCGTCGTGAAAGTGGTGCTATCGGCAATCAGCCACAGGTTACCGATCTTCGGCTTGCCATCCGTCGTCCGGAAAGAATCGACGTTGAATGCAAATTCACCGAATTGGTTTTTGGCAAACGCCCGTACATAATACCACGTCTCGGGCTCCAGATTTGTAAGTTGGCAAGAGAAAGTGTCGACAGTTGCCAAATTGCCGGTATAACGGATAATCGAATCTTGCTCGGATAAATCCGGCACTCCGGTTTCATTTTCCTTCTTTTGATAATAGAAGCCCATTTCTGTTATGCCGACTCCCCTATTCTTGACCTCTCCCCTAACCCAGACCGAAGTGGCACGTATGGAAGTGCTGTCGATAGCCAACGTGGCTACTTCGCCGATGCCCATAATGGTCGTGTAGACCTTTTCCGTCTCAGAGAAAGCCGTATCCACGTCGTTAATGGCGTAGGCGTAGACGTAATATCGCGTACTGTCTTCCAAGTTAGACATTGTCGCGGTAAACGTATGGTCTTCGATGTGGTCTGCTTTTACAAAACGCGAGTTGCGCATATTGTCGATGGGCGCTGTTTGTCCTTCCAGGCTCCAACAAACGCCGCATTCCGTCACGGGCAATCCGTTTTCTTGTATGATTTGGGCTGTCAGTGTGATGGATGAAGCCCCTATTTCTCCCTCCAGGGTAGTTTCAGATACTTCTGGGGCTTTTGCGTTTTGCAAGTGTGTATCCATTTCCGGGTCATCCACACACCCCGAAAGCAATCCCATAAAGGAAATGATTCCTGAAATAATCGCATATATCTGTTTCATAACATTTAAATCTTTTCCTGCTTTGTTTCTTTAAAAAAACACGCCGACTCCGGTATTCAAATCCACATATTTGAAATTTAATGTGTTGCATCCCGCACTGATGAAAATAGGGCCGAATTTAAACATCACATCCACATCAGCCGCCAAGCCACTATAAGAATAATCCAAATTTTTCGCCCAATACCAGTTTTCTTTTCTATAATCGGCATTGTCTATGGTTGCATACTCGCATAACAATTCGCGGTTTCCGTATCCCAATCCGACAGAAGTATAAAGCCACGAGGTGCATTTAACAACTACTCCGGCCGTCCCGGCATAAGTATTTTTCTTTTTCTTGTTGGTAAAATAATAGGCCTGGTCATTGGGGATGGTTCCGACATACTCACTTGTGCCCCTGCATTCCCCGTCGTAATCGCTGAAACTCATGTTCGTCCTGAAGCGCAGATACCAACCCAAACGGGATTTTACTCCACCAAAAGTCAAACCATAAGGCGCCTCAATTGAATAAGCATACCCGACGAAAAATTTCATCGGTTCTTTAGCCTTCTTAAGAGGAAAGTTTGTCGGCGACGTGGCCGGTTTCTGCAACTCAGCCAAACGTTCACGCCAAGAACGTGCCAATGTGAGATTTTTAGGTGTGCCAATACCTTCCGTGTAATAGACTATCAATTGGGCCATTGCGGTTGTATCCTTCTCATTGGCCATGATTTCTAAGCAATTCCTGCATTTATTCATCAGGCTGTACATGGACGAACGCATTTTCTCGTTTACCAACCAAATGGAGGTAAGTCGCTTGATACTGTATGGGTCACATTGCTGTACTCCTTCTTCATACCACATCCTTGCATCGCTATAATCGAGACCCTTCATCGCTTCGTCTCCTTTTTGATTATATTCGGTCTTTTGTTGGGCCAACAGAGTCATTGGCAAACCAACAAAAAATATCAGAATCCATATTTGTTTCATACACATAGATATCAATAATTCGTTGTACCTTCGTTTATCAATATACCATCTTTATTATAAATATCATATAATCCATCTTTTCGTTCAAAAGCCCGGCCGTTTTCTGAAATCCCTACATTCACATATTGGCAAGGAATTTTCTCACGGGCATCCGAATCGATAGCTCCATATAACTGAGTCGATTTTTTTCTGACAATTGTCACTTCTCCAAAAGGCATTTTCACTTCATATTGCGCCCTCCTGTCTGCGACTTGTTTAATTTCTTCCTGTTCATCACATGCAATTAACAATCGCAGCACTTCTTCCGTCAGTTTGGTATTTTTCGCTTCTGTGAAGTCTTTCCGTGCATTTTCGAAATCGGCTTTCTGCATTTTTTCTTTACCTGAAACGATTAATGACGCATATTGCGCGTCGATGACTTCCGGTGAAGGCTGAACCTGTATGGAAGGGTATTCATTTTCTTCCTTTTCCGCTGTAACAGACTGCGGTTTGTCAGTCGACGTTTTTTCTGAAACGCCTGCATTGGATTTAGGTTCAACTACAGATTGTTTGGAAGGTAAAACGGTCTCCTTTTCTGGCTGTTTTTGGGTTGGCGGAGACAACTTGGATTGCCCTTCCTCTTTGGGGGGTAATTGTATCTGCACCGTGTCTACGGTCAAAGCAGTATCCTCTTGAATGGTGTCTGAAACAGATGCCATCGGCGCTTGGCTTATCATATCATTGGGTTGTATTTTTTTTTGTTCCCAATAATAAGCCATACCGATTCCTGTCAATATAAATAAAATGATTGAGATGAATATTAATCTCTTTCTCTCCGGCCTCTTTTTTTTTTCGTTTGAATGAATGTCATCTTTACTCAATAAAGTAGTTTCTTCTTCATCGGCTGTTTCTTCTTGTGGAGACAATGTCTGAGCCGACGAATCTTTTGTTTCAAGAGGAAAGTCTAAGGCATCCATCATCTCCTTTACCGTTTGAAAGCGATTAGCGGGAACCAATTCCATTGCTTTCATTATAGCCGCTTCCGTTTTGGGAGATATCTCAGCATTGAGTTCCGAAGGCCTTTGCAGAGGGCGCGTTGCACGTAAAATAGACTCCGTCGGGATTCTGCCAGTCAATAAGTTATACATGGTTGCCCCTAATGAATAGATATCCGGACAAGGAGAAAAATACTGAATTTCTTCGCTGTCATATTGTTCAATGGATGCATATCCTTTTGAGAGGGTCAGCATGGTGGTACTTGTTTCTTGCTGTTCGATATCATACCGTTTGCTAACCCCAAAATCAATCAGATGAGCTCGACCGGAAGCATCAACCAAAATATTACTCGGCTTAATGTCTAAATGCAGAATATGTTTGTCATGGACAAATTGCAGCGCATCCCCTATCTGGTGGACATACCTGAGAACTTCAGCTTCCGGTAATCGCCCCTCTTTGTCCAGTTTGGATTTAAGGGAACATCCAGTGATATATTCCATTGCAATATATGCTGTCTGATTCTCCTCAAACACTTCCAAAACGTTTACGATATGTAGATGATGGACTTCTGAAAGGATTTTGGCCTCTTTGATTAGCTTTTCTTTAAATTTATCGAAAAGCATCCGCCCTATTTCAGAATGGACTTTGACAGCCCATGTCTCTTCTTCGCGATAACAATAATCCTTAAAAAAATATTCTTTGATGCAAATAGGAACCGCTGTTCGCATAGTACCTAACGAACCTTTTACTTCCGTAAACCAGATTCCCTGATAAGTAATACCAAAACCACCCTGGCCAATAGCCTGTGTGATCTGATATTTCCCATTTTGAAGAATGTATCCGTTTGGCAGATTCATAATTATCGCTCACAATCCATTAATCTGCCAAAAATACGTTTTTTAGATAAAAGAATAAAGGAATGAAAGAATATTTTGCTTAATTCCAACAGAATCTAACACATTTTGTATAGGAATGATATAAAAAGAGAAATTATCTCGCGTTTTTTCGCTACATGCATCCATGATTTTGTTTTTTATCTCTTCCGTACTTTCAGCTGTCTGGAAAATGGAAGTCAATTCTTCATTGTTCAACCGTTCCAATACTCCATCCGAACACATAAACAAATAATCTCCCCCCTTAATGTCCTCCAAGCGAACCACATCGGCTTCTGTCCGTCGGTCTGTCCCTTGAATTGCTCTTGTAATCACATTCCGTTGGGGATGATGCAACGCCTCTTCTGGTGTGATTTTTCCTATCTTGATCCATGCATTGACCAATGAATGATCTTCTGTCTGGTACAAGATCTTACCTTGTCTGAAATAATAAATCCGGCTGTCTCCTACATGAGCCAATGTGATACCTGCATTCCCTAAAAAAGCCATTGTCAATGTAGTTGCCATCCCTTTTGCCTCCGGATGAATCACGACATAATCATCAAAGCGGGTTTCAACGTAACGGATTGCGCGATTAACAAATTCGGACGTGGGTTCTTCTTCACAAAAAGTCGAGAAAAATGTCTGAAAAGCATCACACGCAAGCGAACTTGCTATTTCTCCTTTTTCTGCACCTCCAACACCATCACATACCAAAAACAACTTCTGGTCAGTATTCACGGCTTCCGGTAAAGGGAAAATAGAATCTTCATTATTTAACCGGCCCCCTTTTTCACTGACCGCACAAGGTTTGCCAATAGTTATATTCATAGTACAATTTACCCGTTTTATTCATTGAAGCGAAGTGTCGTATGCCCAATCACGATTTCATCGCCATCGTTCAAAACGACAACTTCCCCATTTTCTAAATAATTACTATTATATAACGTATGGTTTTTGCTATTATTATCAGAAAGATAATGTTTATATCTTCCTTTCGTATCTTTTTTTACCTCTATCCGGATGTGTTCACGACTCATAGATTTATCCTCTGTAAGGATACTGATTGTAGCTTTGGATGAATTGGATTTGCGCCCTATTGTATAAACTCCTTCTTGAAAAGTAAAAAGTTGCTCTGGGGTATCCGCATTCGCCAAAACTGAAAGTTGTCCTCCTTTTGTATAAAAAGGCCTTAACACCTCCGTTTCCGAATCGTTTGAGATTTGTTTGTCTCGGCCAAGCAAGGAGACGGGAATCATTTGTTTACATTTAGGGCATTTGAAAGAGGTAATTGCGAGGGGAATTTTCCCCTCGTCTACCTTTAACCCTACATGGCAATGTGGACATTTTATGGAGATCATAAGATGAAGGCTATATCAGAACCATCTATATCAGTTGAATAGGTATCCAACATTTCGGTTTCATCAGACAGTGTAATGAAATCTGAAACATCTACACTCTCTTCAATCATTACAACTCCCGCCATGTCATTTTCGTCATCCACATCCACGATAACAGCGTCTGACATCATAATGTCATCGCCGTCTAACGTCACGAATGTATAGTCGTCTTCTTGCATAATGATTGGTTTTTTATATTTGATGACAAAAATAGGGAAATCAACTGATATTCAAACTCAAAATAAGTTCTTATAATCAAAGGTTTGGGTTTCCTGTACAAAAGCAATACTTTCAATTATGAAACACGCCATTTAATCACTGACCCATTTTGCTTTACATGAAGAAACCGGACAATGCTTACGGTTACGCAATGATTCCCAAGGGATTTCACCCAAAAAGGTACCACATTTAGGACAGACATAATCGATTTTAAATTGATTGGTCAAATCATGTAGCAATTTAGGTGTTTTTGCTGATTGTTTGGCCCCCCAGTAGATGCCGATGGTCGGTGCACAAATCGTAATAAACAGACTGATACCGAATAATGCCGAGCTCCCCTTCCCTGAGAAACCAATCAACACACCAATTATACCGGGCAAAGCAAACGGAAGCGATTGCAAAAGCCTTGTTTTAAACTGATTAGATGACTGAATCTTAATTTTTGCTTGAATATAATTGTCATAAACTTGTTTGAGTGCAGCAAATTCTTCGCTATAATCATTGTTTGACTTCAACACTTCAGCAAAATTTAAAACATAGCTATTTCCTAATTGGATTACGTCTTTAGATGTAACCTGTTTTTTGGCAATCTGTCTCCCATTGACAAAAGTCCCATTCGTAGACCCCAAATCTTCAAGCAACCAATACCCCTCTTGATCATACGTCAACTTCGCGTGATAGCGGCTGACAGAAGGATCATTGATAATATAATCATTGTCGCTTGCTTTTCCGACTGTTATCATCATTCAGTCATATTTTTGGCATCTTTCCCTTTCATCATCTCCTCTTCAAGCGCACTTTTCAAGGCTTTCAGGGGATCTTTAGAGATCACCAACTCGCGAGGTTTCTCGTCTTGCGTAAGTAGAATCAGTTTTTGTTTAGGTATATTGATTTGCAAGATACGATTCTTATTGATAATGTGACTTTTCCCCACACGCAACAAAATAGAATTGCAACCAGCCACCTGCTTATCCAAGATTTCTACAATTTTCCCTATATTAATAGCAAACGTAAACTGAATTCCGTTTGCCAACACCAATTTTGTATAGTTTCTATCTGCTTCAAAATAAAGAATCTGTCCGATTCTTATCCGCAATAATTCATCTCTTGTTTTGATAATTAAATACCGGTCCATAATGATATTCTCTCTATTGTCATTAAAGAACAAATATACATGATTTTATGTTTTCTTCTTTCTTTTGAAGGATAAAATTTTACTACACAACGTCAAAAGTTCAATGCCGACAAACACGTGTATCTGTCGACATTGAACTTATACATACCGATTTATAACCGTTTCTTTCAGTCTTCAATGACTGCCTGCGCCGCTCTAATTCACATCTAACTATCAGAAAATTAGATTTTTGGTGT
>CAYXIX010000027.1:0-10915 GCA_964465405.1 uncultured Parabacteroides sp.
AGCCATAGTCCTACAAGAACTTTGGCAATAATTTAAGGAGGTTTAATATCATGGTAGAAAAGGCTTGTTTTTTGTGATACTTTGTAAGAAGGGATGGAACCGGAATGGGTTCCAAGCTGATAGCTGACCTAATATTATATGCGTGTGCATTTATGTTTTATTAATTATATCTAAATATCTAATCAATATGCAAAAACAAAAATTGTATTTTTTCATTCGAGTGTGCCTGATTTGGGCTATATTGGGACTATTTGTTAGCCCGTTGTATGCCCAAAACAAAACAATTACAGGTGTTGTTAAGGATCATCAGACGGGTGAACCTCTGATTGGAGTGAATGTGATGGAAAAAGGTACAACCAATGGAACCATCACGGATATAGACGGGAAGTACAGCGTTTCTGTAACAGGAAGCACACCGGTACTTGTTTTCTCTTATATCGGTTATTTGACGCAAAGCATTCCGGTTTCCGGGCAGCAAGTGATTAATGTAACCATGCGGGAAGATTTCGAAGAATTGGACGAGATTGTTGTTATCGGATACGGTACAGCAAAAAAGAAGGATTTGACGGGGGCGATTTCATCGGTGAAAACGGAAAGTTTAGAGGTTGAAAGCCCTCGTTCGGTTCAAGACTTGCTACGTGCCAATGTTGCCGGGTTGGCCATTGGCATGTCGACCAATTCCGCCGGGACTGCCGACGTACAGATTCGTGGCAAGAACACGTTGAGTGCCAGTTCTACCCCTTTGTATGTATTGGACGGTGTGATTTTTAACGGAAACTTGGCAGACATCAACCCGATGGATATCCAGTCGGTGGATGTGTTGAAAGATGCCAGTGCGGTAGCCGTTTATGGGGCTAAAGCCGCCAACGGGGTAATTGCCATTACGACCAAAAAGGGGAACACGGGCAAACCTGTTGTGAATTTCAATACCAATATCGGTTTTGTCCGCCCCTCCTTGTTGCCCCAAATCGTGGATGGGGCAGGGTTTATCAAATTCCGCCAAGAGTATGCA
This sequence comes from uncultured Parabacteroides sp., assembly GCA_964465405.1. Taxonomy (GTDB): domain Bacteria; phylum Bacteroidota; class Bacteroidia; order Bacteroidales; family Tannerellaceae; genus Parabacteroides. The sequence goes on from CAYXIX010000027.1 coordinate 1,013, forward strand.
GAAAGCTTGTTGACGCAAGAGGAACTGGCTGCCCTACCCGGCATATATGATGATCCGCGTACGTTAAGTAGCATAGGAGTCGACCCTCTGACATGGTATAATTATGATCAAGCTACGCCGGTAACCACCTTACCGGGAGAAGAGCAATTAGTGACCACTTGGTTGCAACGTTTGAACTTCAAGAACATCGAGATTCAAAATTATTTGGCAGGCATCGAGACTGACTGGGACGATTACTATTTCCCGACCGGGTTGCAACAAGACTATACGGCAAGTATTTCCAACCGGACGGACAATTTATCCTATTATTGGTCTATCGGTTATGCAGATCGCGATGGTATCGTAGCAGGAGATTGGTACAAGACTTTCCGTACCCGTTTGAATTTGGAGTCGAAAGTGACCGACTTTTTGACCATCGGTTTAAATTCGTCTTTCACAACCATAGATGAAAGTGATTTGGCAGCCGATACGGATCAACGGGAACATAACTCTCCGTATACGACTAACGACATCGACGATTTGGACAGCGCTTACCGGCTGTATCCGTCGGGTGACAACAATGGGAAGAATCCTTTCTTTGACAATCTATACCGGGATCGTAAACAAATAACTCATCGCTTGAATGCCAATATTTATGCCATTGTCAAACTCCCGTTCGGATTTGAGTACCAGATGAACTTCACGCCGCTTTACAGATGGTATGAATATTATAACCACGATTCTTCTGAACATCCGGAATGGGCCGGAACCGGCGGTAGTTCAACACGGACGCACCAAAAAACTTTCAGCTGGTTATTGGACAATATTGTCCGCTGGAGCAAAAAATTCGGAGATCATCGGTTCGAAGCTACGTTCTTACAAAATGCAGAAAAAGAGCAATACTGGAGTACGACCGCCGAAAGCACGCAATTCTCACCGAGCGACATATTAGGATATCATAACATTGGCGCCGGAACCGTACCTTCGGTATCGAGCAGTGATACTTACAAAACCGGTGATGCTTTGATGGGGCGCCTGTTCTACTCTTATAAAGACAAATATATGCTGACGGCATCTGTCCGTCGTGACGGTTATTCCGCTTTCGGGCAGGAGAATCCACGTGCCACATTCCCTGCCGTCGCGTTAGGGTGGGCCTTTACGTCTGAAAAGTTCATGGAAGCGTCGAGCCGTTGGTTGAATTATGGTAAATTACGTTTCTCTTGGGGAGAAAACGGGAACCGTGAGATTGGGCAATACGATGCGCTTGCCAGCCTGACCTCCAGCCTGACGCCTTACATCGACCAGAACGGGAATGTTTACGTAACTTCGCAAATTTACGTCAGCCGTATGGCAAATACCTCTTTAAAATGGGAACGTACCGCCTCTTACAACATCGGGCTGGACTTCGCTCTTTTTAACGAACGGTTAAGAGGTTCTGCCGACGGATATTTTACGGAAACCAACGATTTACTGGTAAACCGTTCTCTGCCATCTATTCTTGGTTTTTCCAGTGTAACAGCCAATTTGGGCAAATTAGCGAATAAGGGTTTCGAATTGTCTCTGAATGGCGATATCATTACCCATAAAGATTTCAGTTGGACCTCTTCCGGAACATTCTCGTTCAATCGGCGTAAGCTGAAAAGCCTGTATGGCGACATGGTTGATGTCTTGGATGAGAACGGTAATGTAATCGGACAGAAGGAGGCGGACGACCCGGACAATGGCTGGTTTATCGGGCATGACCCCGACCAAATATGGGCGTATGAATGGGCCGGCGTTTGGCAGCTGGGGGAAGAAGAAGAGGCCGCCAAATACGGCTGTCAGCCGGGCGACTTCAAATATATCGACCAGAATGGCGACGGTGTGATGAACAACGACGATAAGATTTTCCAAGGCTACACCACGCCCCGTTTCTATTGGTCGTGGCGAAATGAATTCAAATATAAAGACTTCATACTTTCATTCATGATGTATTCGCATGTCGGACAATACGGAACCTTCAACCGGGCTGCCAATTCAGGCAGTATGTATGACCGGTACACGATTGTCGACTTGCCCCGTTGGACTGCTGATAACCCGACCAACGAGTATGGACGCATCGGCTCTTACAATATGGGAAACCATTATGTCAAAAAGACGTTTGCCCGTATGGAAAACATTACGCTTTCTTACAACGTCCCGAAAACATTTTTGCAACGATTCAATGTACAGAACATGCGTCTCTCTTTGAGCGCGCGCAATCCGTTTGTCATCACGAAATGGAATTTCGGAGATGTGGAAGGTGGCGACTACACCATGAAATCGTATAATATCAGTGTTAATTTCACGCTTTAATCAATTAAGAAGATGAATCAGAAAAAGAAACAAATTCAGAAATATATCGTCGGGGCAATCGCATTGTTGCCTTTGCTGACGACTGGCTGCCGGGAAAGTTGGTTAGACCCGAAGCCCTTGTCATTTTACACGCCGGAAAATACCTACGTGGATGCCAACGGATTGTATTCTGCTGTAGTCGCTTGTGAACGCAACATGCGCCATGAGTATTTCGGCGATTTGGCTCCCATCCTGACGGAAATGTACACGGCGGATATTGCCGTTCACGGAAAAACAGACCAAAGCGGTTCGTTGGTTGATTTTGACAACTATATGCTCCCGACTCAAGTACATAGTGATGAAAGGAACAAAATGGGTTGGTACTGGGACGAAGGATTTAAAGGTATTAAATATGCCAATATTGTCGTTTCCCGTTTAGACAACGCCACGTTTGAAAGCGAAGACGAACGGAATGCGGTTTTAGGGGCTGCCTATTTCCAACGGGCTTACCGGTATTATAAATTGACCCACCAATTCGGCAATGTGCCTTGGTTGGACCATGAGATTACGGAACCTAAATTGGATTTTTATTCACATGACCGTTGGAGTATTTTGCAACAAATCAAAGAGGATTTGGAATTTGCCTACCAGTGGGTGCCGGCACAAGTGGATCGGGGAAAAACCTCCAAAGCCGCCTGCGGTGTCCTGCTGATGAAGGTGTGCATGAGTCTGGAAGATTTCGACCGCGCCATCGAGGTCGGCCGGGATCTTGTCGCCCAATACCCCTTGATGACCGAACGCTTTACAACCAACCAGAATACAGCGAACACTAATTTGATGCACGACCTGCACAGTGTGGAAGCCAAGATAGACATGTCGAACACAGAAGGGCTGATGTATGTTGTCTCATACCCGAATACGGAAGGTTCTGACAGGATGCAAATCATGCGTAACGCACTTCCCTATTGGGCAAAAGGTGCAGCCATTACAACTCCGGCAGGGGAGACTGGCACGGCGATAGTCCCGGCTTCGGAAGACATAGGAACGGAGATAGACAACGACTATAACGTGGGACGTGGGATCGGGACTTGTCGCCCGACCAACTATTACCAATATGAAATCTGGACGGACAAAGAGGCCAACGACCTGCGTAGCCCGAATAACCACGACAGTTGGCGGCGTATGGAAGATCTCTATTACAACGAACCCAGTTTGAAAGGCAATTCGGAATGGTACGGCCAGCATCTGGTTCGTCCGAGCAACATCATCGTCTCCGACACGGTACGTTGCTGGTATATGTGGCCGCATTACAAACTGTTCGTCCCGGACCCGACCGTCACGCAGGACTACAAGGGAGGCGAAACCCCTTGGTATATTTACCGCACGGCAGAAGTCTATTTGATGCTGGGCGAATGTTACTATTGGAAAGACCAGCCGCAGCAGGCTGCAGAGATGTTGAATGTCGTCCGCCAGCGTGCCGGGGCCGAATCGCTGACCGCCTCCGATATCAATATCGGCGAGATTTTGGCTGAACGTGCCCGTGAGCTGTATTATGAAGAGAACCGCCACGTCGAACTGGTCCGTATCTCATATACGTATGCCCGTAGCGGTAAACCTTGCGAGGTGTTTGGCGGCCGGGTGTATAACCTGAATGACTTTTCCGGTCCGGGCGGTACCGGTTCCAATGTCAAGCAGACCGGTTATAATTTCTGGTACGACTGGATGATGGAGCACAACAACTTTTTCCGTGACGGGACGGTGATTGCTTATGGTCAATACCGGATCAGCGTGCATCATGTCTTGTGGCCGATTCCGGAAGATGCGATTACGGCTAACACCTTAGGTGTCATCAACCAAAACATCGGTTATTCCGGTGCGGAAAACAACATTACGCCGCTTCAGGTAGGTCAGGAAACGCCGGATGACACAGTGACCTCCGAGTAATCGGTTCAGCATAAAGCGATCACGCATATAAACAACAACCTGAAAGGCACGTATGTCGGGAGACAGCAAGAGAGCTTATCCGCTCCCGGCAGCGTGCCTTTTTATTTTAAAGGTAGAATCACTTTATACCAAAGAAACTTATTCATGCATACACGTACAACTCTTCTATTCACCCTTCTGCAAAATCTGTTCTCCTGAAAGCTGGACAAACTTACCCAGCGGGTAATCCCTGTTTCGGTTACGAGTAAAACCGCGAAAACACAAAATTCCTCAATTTCCAAAACTTATGTTTTCAAACTTATCTTAAAAAATTATCATTTCCTAAGACAATTTTAATGTGAGTTCGATATAAGGTCAAAACAAGGTCAGTTGGCTGTCATTGATGTGAATTTTATCAATGACAGCCAACTGACCTTGTTTTGACCTTATATCGAACTCACGACGTTATTTATATTTTCCGAATCACAACTTGACGCAAATCCTAAATCTTCTTATCCTGCCACGATGCGTAGCGTAGATAAAGCAGGCTTGCCAGCAGCAGGCCGGTGTAATAAATGATTTCCGTCATGAAGCAAACGGCTACCGGCAGGTGCAGACGTATCCCGGCGATGTAAATAAATAAGGTATAGAAAATCAATGTCCCCAGCTCAATCGCAAACGCCGAACGTGTATTTCCCGTACCCGTCACGCCGTTGAACACGATATTGGCTACCGCACCAATCAGCAACGCTGCCGAAATCACATACAACGAGGGAACCGATGCGGCAATCAGCGCTTCATTGTTCGTATAAACAGACAAGATGACCGACGGGAACAGGCAGGCAAAGAGGATGAACATCGCCATGATACTGAACGAAATCCACGCGATATGCCGGATTATCGGGACGACCTGCTCTTTATGCCCGGCGCCGATGCTGTTGCTCACGAACGTATTGGTCGCCGTCGAGAGGGAATTGACGGGTATCAGCAAGACGATATAGACGCTCCGCACGATGTTCGCCACAGCCAACGGCTGCTGCCCCAAATGTTCGACAGCCACGAAAAGCATGAAATAGGTACTCAGCGAGATAAAATACTGCAACATGGTGAAAATCGAAATATTCAACACTCGCTTCAATAACTTTACATCAAACGAGCGGAAGCGGTTCAGGGCATACTTCTCCACGTCGACCGTGCAGGCCGTGTATATCAAATAAAACAGAATCGAGACAGCCTCTGCGATGACAGACGCGATGGCAGCCCCTTTCACCCCCATCGCAGGCAAGCCCCAATGACCGAATATCAGCAGATAGTCGAGCAACACGTTGGTCAGTGCCATCACGATGGCATTCAGCGTCAGCACCTTCGTCCGTGTAATCCCGATGAAAAGCGCCCGAAACATCACGCCAACGAACGAGAAAAAGAACCCGAACACGCGCCAGTCGAGAAACTCCTCCGTCGCCGCCAAAATCATGTCCGATGAAATCAGCACCTGCATGATATCCCGTGCGAACAGGCGAGACAGCAGAAACATGATAGCCGCCAAAAGGAACAAGAACGCAACGCCTTGCACCATCACCGGACCGACCTCGCGGTAGTTACGCTCGCCGTTCCGCCGCGCCATGATGATTTGAGACCCTGTGCTAAACCCGAAGGCTATCGTAAACGCACAGATGTAATAGAGTCCGCCCATCGCCGACGCCCCCAGCTCGACCTCCCCGACGCGCCCCAGAAAAGCCGTGTCGGTCACGTTAATTACATTCTGCGCCAAAAGGCTTAAAAATATCGGATAACAGACATTCCAAATCTGCTTGTTTGTGTACATACTCTTCATTTATAACCCCTCCAATCTTTCCGACAAAAAAAGCCCGCCTTCAACCGACGAGCCTTTTCCTGTTCTCTCACTCTTATCTGCTCACACGTTTATCACCCACAATAATCTCTTTTCCTGACAAAAAGCTATTTCAACCGGTTGGTCGCCGTATCCGGAAATATGACCGTCGGCTTGAAATGCTTCGCCTCTTCAAAATCCATCATAGCATACGACATAATAATCACGACATCACCCGGCTGCACGCGCCGCGCCGCCGCTCCGTTCAAACAGACCGTTCCCGAACCCCGCTTGCCTTTGATTACGTACGTCTCAAAACGCTCTCCGTTATTATTATCCACAATGGCCACCTTCTCGTTTTCTATCAAATTGGCAGCGTCCATCAAATCTTCGTCGATCGTGATGCTCCCGACGTAATTCAGGTTTGCATCCGTCACAGTCACACGATGAATCTTGGACTTCAATATTTCTATCCACATTCGACTAAATATTTATATACATCATATTCTTCCGCATATTACAGCCCCCCTTTTTCCATTGAAGGGGAATAAATTTCCCCAGCAGGAAAATGGAGTTTCCCCGTAAGGAAACGCGACGCCCTGCGCTATCAATATTTGATATTATCAATCAGACGGACTTCGCCGCAATAAACCGTGATGCAGCCCACCGGATAGGTCGTGTCCGTCCACTGGCGAATCGCCTCCATTGTATTGCCATCCACAATTTCAAAATACTCCACGCGCATATCCTGCTTAGCATTAATCCGGTTCACCACATAGTCAATCACCTCTTGCACGCTCTTCTCAGGCACAAAGGTAGCACTTTCTTTCAACGTATGAGCAATCAATGGTGCTTTTTGACGCTGCTCAGATGACAAACGTACATTCCGGCTACTCAAAGCCAAGCCGTCCGCTTCGCGCACAATCGGGCAGGCCACAATCTCTACCGGAAGCTGCAACTGCTTCACCATCGCCCGGATAACGGCAATCTGCTGAAAGTCTTTCTCGCCGAAATAGGCCCGTTCCGGCTCTACGGCATAAAACAGTTTGCTCACAATTTGGGCGACACCGTTGAAATGGCCCGGACGACGCGCCCCTTCCATCACGGCCGAAACCGTCCCGAAGTCAAACGTCCGCCTGTCCGGTTCCGGATACATTTCCTCTACCGACGGAGCAAACACATAATCGCAGCCCGCCGTCTCCAGCAACGCGCAATCTTTGTCCGGCGTACGTGGATAGGTATCCAAATCACGCTTGTCGTCAAACTGCGTCGGGTTGACAAAAACACTGACCACGCAAACGTCATTTTCTTCCCGACAACGCTTTACCAGACTCAGATGTCCGGCATGCAGCGCACCCATAGTAGGGACAAAACCAACTCGTCTGCTATTTTGCCTTTCTTCAGCAAGATAACACTTCACTTCTTGAATACTACTGACTATTTTCATCTTTTCGATGCTTTTTAATGGTGCAAAGCAACGAAATAATTGCGGCAAATGAAAGAAAATTAGTATCTTTGTAGCGGCTTAAATAAAGAATGTACAGAATGGATGCAAAAAGAATCTTGTTTATAACTCAAGAAATCGTCCCTTTTCTTCCCGAAACCGAGATCTCCCAAATATGCCGTAATCTGCCTCATGGCATACAGGAGCATGGTCGTGAAATCCGGACGTTCATGCCCAAATTCGGAAACATCAACGAACGGCGCAACCAACTCCACGAAGTGATCCGCCTTTCGGGGATGAACCTGATTATCGACGATACAGACCATCCGCTGATCATCAAGGTTGCATCCATCCAATCGGCACGCATGCAGGTCTATTTCATTGATAACGAAGACTTCTTCCAACGTAAACATGCCATCTGCGATGAAAATGGGAATGAATATGAAGATAACGACGAACGTTCCATCTTCTATGTAAGAGGCGTGCTTGAAACGGTCAGAAAACTGCGCTGGATTCCTGCTCTCATCCACTGCCACGGTTGGATGTCTGCACTGACAGGGTTGTACATCAAGCGCATGTATGCCGATGATCCGGGTTTGAAAAATGCCAAAATCGTCTACTCGCTCTATGACGACGCGTTTCAGATTCCACTGCGCAAAGAAATCATCGCCAAGCTGAAAACAGACGGCGCAAAAGAAGCCGACCTGAAAGGGTTCAAGAAAGATACCAGCTTCATCGGACTTTCCAAACTGGCAATCGACTTTGCCGACGGTGTCATACAAGGAAGCGAGAAAATCGCACCCGAGCTGTTGGAATACGTCGCAGGCAAACCGGATAAACCTTTCTTGCCCTACCAGACGCCCGATGTTTACATAGACAAATTCAATGAGTTTTATAATGTCATATTAGAAACCAACTAATTTCCCCTATTCAAAATGAAAACCAAGCTTTTTATACTTGGCCTGTTTGCCGGGATTATAATCCTGAACGGGTGTAACGACACGCTTACGTTAGTAGGAACGAGCATTCAGCCGGAAACAGACCGTCCGACCGTATCGGTCGACACATTCTACTTGCAGGCAAGTACGGAAAAGACCGATTCCGTGTATGCGCGAACCGTCTACGGTGCATTGGGTGAAATCTACGACCCGCTGTACGGCAACCTGAAGTCCGACTTCATGTGCCAGTTCTATTGCCCGGAGAATTTCAGCTTCCTGCACACTCCCTATAACGGGCAGATAGACTCCGTCATCTTCTATATCCTATACAGCCGCTCGTGGATAGGCGACTCGCTTACCCCGATGCAGGTGCAGCTCTACGAGATCACGGAAACGCTTCCGCGCGATTTCTACACCAGTTTCGACCCGCTGACCTACTGTGACATGCAAAAACCGTTGGGGGCGAAGTCTTACACTGCGCGCGACATGTCCGTCTCCGACTCGCTATGGTACGCGGTCAGCTCGTCGACCGGAAGCTACAGCTACACCCCGAACATCGCCATCCAGATGCCGCAAGAGCTGGGGCAACGCTTCTACGAGGCCACACTGAACACGCCGGAAGTGTTCAACACGCAAGAGACTTTCAATGAATTCTTTCCCGGCGTCTACGTCACCAATACCTACGGGACAGGGAACATCCTGAGCATCGACAACACGCAGATGAACATCTATTATAAATATATAGTAGAAGGCTCTGCCGGGCAAGATTCGCTCGTGCAGACTGCAGAGACATTCGCGGCGACCACCGAAGTTGTGCAGCTCAACCGGTTCGCGAACACCGAGATTGACCACCTGCTCGTGCCGAACGACAGCATCGCCTACATCAAAAGCCCGGCGGGCGTCTATACGCAGCTCGTCATCCCGGCACAAGACATCGCGCCGGTTGTCGAGGGGCGCATCGTCAGCAGTTTCAACCTCGTGCTCCGGGCGCTTCCGCAAGAAAACTGGAAATACGCCTTCGAAGCGCCGGAATACCTGCTTATCCTGCCGCATGACTCGGTCGACAACTTTTTCCGGAGCAGCAGCACCGACGACAGCGTAGTCTCCTACTTGGGGACGTACGACAGCAGCACCCGCACCTACGACTTCGGCAATATCGCGCGGCTGCTTTCGACGCACATCCAGAACACGCCGGACGATGACCTCCGGATAGACGTAATCCCGGTCTCGCTCCGTACCGGCACCGTAAGCAGCTACTATACCTCTACCACGTACACCCTCGCCATCGAGAACTATATGCTCCCGGCAGGCGTCAAGCTGCGCATCGACGAGGCGGTCAGGGCGATGCAACTGATCACCATCGAGTACCACGACGAATAGCGACAACCGCATGATTCCTCCAAACGTTCACAAAAACAAACGAACATGACAATTTTAATCAAGCCCATCCAGCGGGTCAACCCGCAAGAACCGGA
>CAYXIX010000027.1:11015-19748 GCA_964465405.1 uncultured Parabacteroides sp.
TTCTCCGTCAGCATCTCCTGCTCGCCCGCCGAGACGCGCGCCGCGCTAACCGTCGGGAACATCAAGAAGGTAAACCTCAACTTCCTGCCCGACGAGGATGGGGGCAGCGATGACAAGGAACGTCCCGGAGGGCTGTAAGCGCACCTGCCGAAGTGCCCGTCCGTACCTGCTGAAGTACGCGCCGGCATTACAGCAAATGCAAGCCGGTATTTCAGCAAATACAGACGGAGACTTCGGCAAATACCGGCGGACACTTCGACAAGTGACGGCGAACCTTTCCTTTTCTATTCACGGCCGGAAGCCGATCGGTTGCCCGGTATGGCCGGTTTCTTCGCGGCACGTTTCTTATACTTCGCCAACTCCTTCTCCAGCGCTTCGATTTCGATCCCCTGATTCCGGATGGTGGTGAGCAGCGAGTTGAGTTCTTCATTCTCAATCGTTTCCGGGAACTCTGATTTCACGCGCAGGATGAAATCTGAAAGCACGTTCATGTAGTTGTTGAACGCCTCGTAGGGGTTGTCATACGGGCTGAAACCGGCCCCCATGTGCTTTGTGCCCATATAATAGAAATGGTCGCTGCTCTGCAGGTAATACCAGTCTTGCCGGATACGGCGCGTCTGCGACAGACGTACGCGTTCCGCAATTTCATTCAGTTTACGGAATGCTTCCTGCTGCAAGACGTTCCCCAGCCAAGAGCTGCAATCGCGCTCTTCGTCTACCCATGAAATGGGGTAAGGCACAGAGAGCGTATCGACCGGCTTCAGCAGGGCGAAGACATCCGAAGGGGTGGAGAAGCTGATGCCCTTTTCGGCAGCAAAACGCGGCAAAGCCTTGAAAAAGTCGAAGATTCCCGTTGCGGCGGAGTGCAGCGACCCCAACACTTCATAGTTCATGAAGAGGTTGATGATTTGCTCAGACTCCGGCGTGGAGGCAATCCAAGCAATGTATTTGTCGGCCGTGAGCGGGTATTCGTTCCAACTGTAATTGCTGAAACGGTCTGAAAGGTCTTCGCTGAAACGGTTATTCTTGAGAAGTAACTTCAGCTTCGGCTCCACGCAAGAGGTATACACATAGTTCGGGCTTTTCCAGCCCAAAATATGCTTCGCGCCTTCGGTCAACATTCCCCGATAGCCCATCTCATAGACCAGATGGGAAATATCGTCAGAATAAATCAGCTCGGTATTGCGGAAAACTTTCGGCTTGACGCCAAAAAGGGTCTGTATCTTTTCTTCCTGTTTCTCCACCTGATGCTTGAACTCCGCCGGATTGCCAAGCGAAGCCAGCGAATGGGCGTAGGTCTCGGCAAGGAACTCCACGTTGCCCGTCTCCGCCAGCTCCCTGAAGCTGTCGATGACCTCCGGCGTGTAGATTTCCATCTGTTCGAGTGCCATGCCCGAAATGGAAAAGGCGGCTTTGAACTTTCCCTCACTCGTGCGAATCATTTCCAGTATTGTACGGTTCGCCGGGAGATAACAGCGTCCGGCTATCCGGCGGATAATCTCTTCATTCTGGAAATCGTCATAATAATAATGGTCATTGCCAATGTCAAAGAAACGGTAACGTTTCAACCGGAACGGCTGATGTATCTGAAAATAGAAGCAGATTGTTTTCATACGCTATCTTTGTTTTTATTTTAGATTTGATTCCTTTATTTTCATCGGTTGCCCAACACTTGGTCATAAATACGGCGCACTTTCTGCCCGGCATATTCCCACTTGATGTTATTCACCTCTTTTATTCCTTCTTCCTGAAGGAACTTGTGCATAGCGGGATATGTAATAATGCCATACATGGCGTCGGCCAACGCCTCAATATCCCAATAATCCACCTTAACGGCATAATTCAATATCTCTGCACACCCCGATTGTTTTGAGATAATCGAAGGGACGCCACATTGCATCGCCTCCAGCGGCGAGATACCAAAAGGCTCGGAAACAGAAGGCATCACATACACGTCGCTTGCCTTAAAGACCTCATATACCTGTTTCCCCTTCATGAAACCGGTGAAGTGAAAACGGTCGGAAATATTACGCGAAGCAGCCAACCGAATCATCTGGTTCATCATATCGCCGCTGCCTGCCATCACAAAACGGGCATGAGGAGCTTTTGCCAACACGCGAGCCGCCGCCTCCACAAAATACTCAGGCCCTTTCTGCATGGTGATACGTCCTAAAAAAGTAATCACCTTATCTTTGACCCCTTTCTTATCCGAGATTGCCAATATTTCCGGACTAAGCGGCTCGACGGCATTGTGTACAGTCGTCACTTTCGCCGGGTCTTGGTGATACTTCTCTATAACCGTCTGCCGGGTCTGATTACTCACCGTAATGATATGATCCGCATTATCCATGCCATCCTTTTCTATCGCGTAGACATCCGGATTGACATTCCCGCGACTGCGGTCATAATCCGTCGCGTGGACATGGATGACGAGAGGTTTCCCGCAGATATTCTTTGCATGGATTCCTGCCGGATAAGTCAGCCAATCATGTGCATGAATGATGTCATATTGCTCCGTACGGGCAACGACACCTGCCACAATGGAATAATTGTTGATTTCTTCCAACAGATTATCCGGATAACGGCCAGAGAACTCCAAACACCCCAAGTCGTTCACATAGCGATAACTGAAATCGGCATAAATATGATCCCGAAAGTCATAATACCGCTGCGGATCCATGTATTTCCCCAATCGCTCACGCACATAATCCATCCGGACATCGTGCCAGACAATCGGGACGTTGCACATTCCTATGATTTTCAAGAAACTTTGGTCCTCGTCACCCCAAGGCTTGGGTATGCAAAAGGTAATATCCATATCCGGCTGCATCGCCATCCCGCGCGTAAGGCCATAACTCGCCGTCCCTAAACCGCCTAAAATATGGGGAGGAAACTCCCATCCAAACATCAACGCTTTCATAGTGATCTTGTTTTTATTCGGCATTATATTGTTTCAACAAATCTACCACCCTCAAGATAGCAGCCACGTTCATAGCAAACGACACCGCGCCGCGCCCTGTAAAAGGTGGGTTCCCATCAAAGAGTTCGGGAATTGTCCCTATGCAATGCAGAGACATCTCCTCTTCCATGCTAATCAACATGCGCTCGGCAAACGAAACGCCGCTTTTCCCAAACACACGCAAGTATGCCTCCAAATAAGCCCCCAACAACCACGGCCACGCCGTCCCTTGATGATAAGCCAAGTCGCGTTCCCGCTGGGGCCCTACGCAGTAAGGCCTATATCCTTCGCTCTTCGGGCTTAACGAACGCAGGCCTTTGGGAGTTAATAATTCTTTCGTTGCGACATCCAAAACCGAACGTTTCTGCATCCGGGTCAACGGCGAATAAGGCAGTGCTACCGCAAAAATCATATTCGGACGCACACTCCAGTCGACAGTCGACCCGTTCACGAAATCAAACAGATAATTATACCCATTGACAAATGTATCCGGGAAAGAGTTGCCCAGCGCGTCAATAATGGAATCATATTTTTCATCTGTCACGTTGCCCATCAGCTCCCGATAAAAACAGAGTGCATTATACCAAAGCGCGTTAAACTCGACTATATACCCCGAACGCGGGACAACCGGTTTGCCATCCACCGTTGAATTCATCCACGTAATGGCCCTGTTGCGTCCATCCGCAAAAAGCAGCCCGTTTTCCATCAACCGCATCTCCGGATGATGCTGCCCAGCCATATAATCAATAATATCGCGGACAAAATCAGCGTACAAGTCACGCGCTTTTTCCACCCCGACCATTTTTGCATACTGCTGAATCGCCCAAATGGCCCACAAGGGGACGTCCGGATGTTCCAATTCACGAATCACACGATCCGGTTTCCCCTCCGACATAAATGCACGTACAGCCGGCATCGCCGTATGCATAATCTTTTCGAAACGGACAGGGTCGTCTATTGACAACGTACATCCGGGCAAAGCAAGAAACAAATCCCGCGCCCGCACTTTAAACCAAGGATAACCGGCCAACAAATAAGCATCATCCTCTTTCGGACGAAAATAAAACTGCTGTGCTGAATTTTTCAAACAGTTGAAGAAACTGGTTCGCGGGGTACGCACCGTCACCTCCTGTTCATACAACGCTTTCAGGCGTGTGGTTGTAACCGCACTGTCGCCCGCACAGAAAATGATGGACTCGCCTTTCTTTATCGGAAGCTCAAAATATCCGGGCACATACAAATCCTCTTTATAGGGATATCCGCGTTCCTGCTCTTTCGGGTACTCGATGCCGAAATACCAATTAGGCTCAGACACGAACTTCACCTTTTTATTAAACTGCATATACAACTCCGGATAACCGGGATACATACAGGTCTTAATGCCATTTGCCACCTCCGTATAGCGTTGGTTCGCATTCCCATTCGCTTGCGTCAACGTATTCACGCTGCGGAAAGCCAAAAACGGGCGGAAACGCAACGTCGTTGCCGAATGCGCATCCTCCAAAGTATATTTTATCAGAATACGATTTTCATAGAGGGAAAATATCTTCTCTTTCGAGAAAATCACACCGCCGACCCGGTAAACCGTACGAGGCACCGTATCGCAGCTATACTCACGAATATACTTATGTCCTTTCGGACTAAAGTTATTCCCTTGATACTTATGTAGACCCAGATTGAATTCCGCACCATGCTGTATGACGGTTTCATCCAAAGAAGACAATAAAACATGATTATCGTCATCCAGTTCAGGGACCGGCATCACCAGTAATCCATGATATTTCCTCGTATTGCAATCTACGACTGTTGTACAATGATAAGCACCTTTTCGATTTGTCCGAAGAACCTCACGAGTCAAAGACTCTTCTAAGTTTATCATTACGGTCTTATCAAATTTAAGATAACTCATACGCTGTATTTGGTTTTAAGTTTATGATTTCATGTGTTATTCCCAATGACTTGGTTTTATTGTCTCCAAATATATCACATAAAAAACAAAAAACAAATTCACTTTGCTGTTTTTTCTTTTCCATTATTCGAGCGTCTTCTACATTCGCCTGATATGCAAATGATTGCAGTTTTTCCCACAAAACGTGATATGTGCTGCCAAACACATATTCATACAAAAAGCGGCAGCAAAGATTCCACATTATCATTTTCACGAAGGGTAGAAGCAAGTTCCTCCAGCTTAGCGCGAGTTTCCTACGGGCAATCGCATATTCATGCCGGTAAGACATAAAGAAAGCCGTTTTTCATTTTGAGAAACGGCTTTCTTCTACTATATATTAATATAAATATCTATTCTGACGATGCTTTCTTACTTATCTTTTTCTTCTGCATTTCATAAGCGATAGGCGTCGCGATAAACAGGGTCGCATACGTACCGATGATAATACCTAACAACATCGCAAACGTAAAACTTCTGATTGTTGCACCACCCAAGATAAAAATACAAATCACAACAATCAAGATCGTTATAGAGGTATTGAACGTACGTGACAACGTCGAGTTCAAGGCATCATTGATGACCTGATACCGGTCGCGCTTCGGATACAAGTGTATCGTTTCGCGGATACGGTCAAACACAACCACCGTGTCGTTAATCGAATAACCGATAATGGTCAGGACTGCCGCGATGAAAGTCTGGTCGACCTCCATAGAGAAAGGCATGATTTTCCAAAGCAACGTATAGAAGGCGATGATGCACAACGTCGTAACCGCAACGGACACAAACACGCCGACAGAGAATGAGACATCGCGGAAACGGAGCAAAATATAGGCTGCCATACAGAACATCGCGAATATGACAGCCAAAACAGCTGCATTCTTGATGTCGTCAGCCATACTTGGTCCCACCTTTTGAGAACTTTGCACATATTGCGTGACGAACTGGTCAATCGTTGTTCCTTCGGGCAACAATGACCTTACACCTTCAAACAACTTATCCTCGATTTCCTTATCGACATCCGGATCTTTACTTTCAATCTTGTAGTTGGTCGACACACGAACCTGATTGGCCGAACCAATCTGGATGACACTCACCGCGCCTTCCAACTGGGCATCCAACATCTCACGCACCTCGTCGGTCTTCACCTCCTGGTCGAAACGGATCACATAATTGCGACCACCCGTAAAGTCGATGCCATTGTTTAAACCAATCGTCGCCATCGAGATGGCACCCAAAATGATGATTACCACCGGAATCAAATAGCCCACCTTACGTACTCCCAAGAAATTGAATTTCGGGTTCGTCAGCAAATCTTTCGATATGGCAGTCGTAAAGGTTACATTCTTCAACTTGTCTTTTGCCAACAACCACTCATACAAAATATGCGTCAAGAAGACAGCCGTCAAGAAGTTTGCAAACAAACCTATAATCAACGTAGTGGCAAATCCACGAATCGGGCCCGTACCAAAATAGAACAACACGATACCCGTGATAATAGAAGTCAGGTTCGAGTCAAAAATTGCCGAGAATGCATTGCTGTAACCATCAGCGATAGATTTTCCCAACGTTTTTCCGGCACGCAACTCCTCTTTCGTCCGTTCATAAATCAACACATTCGCATCGACAGCCATACCCAATGTCAACACCATACCGGCAATACCCGGCAAAGTCAAGACCGCTTGGAAGGAGGCCAAAATACCCATCGTGAAGAAAATGTTCAAAATTAATGCCCCATTGGCAATCATACCCGGCAAAACGCCATATATCGCACACATATAGAGCATCAACAAAACCAAAGCCAAGATGAAAGAGATAAAACCGGCCGTAATCGCCTCTTGCCCCAATGACGGACCGACCACATCTTCCTGCACGATATGTACTGAAGCAGCCATCTTACCAGACTTCAACACATTCGCCAAGTCTTTTGCCTCTTGTGGTGTGAAATTACCGGTAATCTGCGAACGGCCGCCCGTAATCTCCACCTGCACGGTCGGAGCTGAATAGACCATATCGTCCAGCACAATCGCAACCGAACGGCCGATGTTTTCTTTCGTCAACCGGGCCCACGCTTTTGATCCCTCTGCATTCATCACCATATCGACAACTTGCTCCGTACGGCCACCCTGCTGGATAAACTCATCGTTTGCATCCGTAACGACATCGCCACCCAAAGCTGGCGTACCGTCGCGATTTGTCTTCTTGATGGCATACAAATAATAATATTGTTCTCTTTCGTCGACAGCCTTCACGCCCCATTTCAAAGCCAGATTACGAGGCAAAACATCTTTCACCTGCTTCATGTTCAGGTATTCGTCGATTTTTTCCATGTCTTTCTTATCGGCGATACCGACTACCGGCCCCGAAACCAATTGCCCGTTATATTGATTGATTTGCAAAACTGCGAACAACGGATGTTCTTTCGCAAAAGCCTCCATGCTTTGGTTTACTTGATCCACTTCTGACTGGCTTTCAGCTAATTTTGCCAACAACGAGTCCGCCTCGTTGGTCGTTTCTGCCGATGTTTCAGTCGCCTTCACCTCGTCTGCCAGAGGCGTCGTGTCTGCGGACTCTGCTATGGCTGTCGTGTCAGCAGTCGATTTTAGAATCGTAGCCAACAGATTGTCGGCAGCAATCAACTGCTGGTAGATTTCCGGCAAATTATAGGTTTCCCAAAATTCCAGATTTGCACTTCCCTGTAACAATTTCCGCACGCGTTCAGGCTCTTTCACACCCGGCAGTTCCACCAAGATACGGCCGGTTGTCTCCAAACGTTGAATGTTGGGAGCAACCACACCAAAGCGGTCGATACGCGTACGCAACACATTAAACGAATTATCAATCGCACTCTGCAACTCGCTTTTCAACACCGACACAACTTCCGCGTCCGAACTCTGGGGAGTAATTTTATCCTTCAACTCAAACGTACTGAAAATAGCCGACAAACGGGCGTTCGAATCCAATTTTTTGTATTCTTCCACAAACAAATCGATGAAGCTCTTCTGACTTGTCGCTTGGTTAGCGTATGCCAAATCCAATGCCTTGTTGAAGTTCTCGTCCGGATTATTGTTCGAAAGCGAACGGATTACATCCGCCACGTTCAACTCAAGAACGACGTTCATACCGCCCTTCAAGTCAAGTCCCAAACTAATTTCCATTTCACGGCATTCCTTGAGCGTATAGCCCAGCCATACTTTCTGAGTAGATAACGAGTCCAAATAGGCACTCTCTTTCACCGGGTCTCCACCGGCATACTCGACAGCCTTGCCGTTGTAATATCTCGTCACAAAAGAGAAGGAGAGATAAAACAGACACACCAGCGTAAGCAACACCGAAAAGACCTTTACAAATCCTTTGTTTTGCATTTGATTTTTATGTTTATGTTATTATTTGTTTTTTCACAGGGTGCAAAGATAGTTTTTTTTTCTTTGTCTAACCGAAATTGGAATAATTATTTGCCACACTCTTAGTTTATTTTCAACAAAACTCGTACATCGGTAATACGTGCATGAAAACAAAAGAATGCCCTCATCGAATGGGCGAAAGAGGAAATGGACGACATCCTACAAGAAAGAAAAGCCATTGCCCCCTAAATTCCCCTCCGGAGAAATCCCAGCTACATGCCGGGTAAATCGGTTTACCTCCGGTTTTCCAGTTCTTCGGGGCCCTGATAATATTAGTGGTTTCCGGTAAATGAATATATTTATTCATTACCTTTGCACAGTGACGAGAATTTCTTGTCAGTTCGTATTGACATTATATGAGGCGTTATTTCGTTTTCTTGTAAGCATACCACTTTCACTTTAAAACGTGGCATTCAATCCCACGC
>CAYXIX010000028.1:0-19422 GCA_964465405.1 uncultured Parabacteroides sp.
TGCAACGGTTAACGTCTTGTGTTACAAATCAAAAGTTTTATCAAACGGTGAAAGTCCTTTGATGCTCCGTATCTGTAAAGATGGAAAAAAGAAGTACAAAAGTCTTAGAATCTCTATCAAATCTATCTATTGGGATTACGAGAAAGGCAAATTAAAAAGAAATTATCCAAACTACAACAAGATTCATTTGTTGATAACAAAACAACTAAATGACGCAACTATATACTTTATTGTACCAACGGTTTTGCAGTTAACTGAACAAACCAATAATTATACAAAACCATTGGAACAATCAAAGTATATAGTTGCGCAAAATTCTTTTGGACAGTGTCTCGGGCATTTAAAGTCAGCTTACCGCTTAACCCGCAACTTTTATAAAGGTATGGCCGGAGATACCGTGAACGTACTTCTTGCGGCAGCGGCTTATAACTTCAAGAGAGTCATGAAGACGCTTGGAAACCTTATTCAAAAAAATCCGCGAGATACTGTGCATTTACAATATCTCACAGAAAGGGGCTTTTAAGGGACGACTGTTTATGCAGGAACTTTATGCAGGAGCACTTACAATATTTGGACATTTACAAAAAAGGTTATACTTTTGCCAAACCAAAACAGGGCTCTGTAGTTCAACGGATAGAACAAGAATTTCCTAAATTTTAGATAGGGGTTCGATTCCCCTCGGAGCTACAAACTACTCTCTTCAAACATTCTTATTCAGAATACGCATTACCTCTTCTACGGTACAACCACGTTGGTTGGCATAATCTTCAATTTGCTCCATATCAATCCGTCCAATCATAAAATAACGAGCATCAGGGTGTGCAATATAGAGCCCGCTGACTGCTGCAGTCGGATACATCGCCCCATTTTCGGTTAGACTAACACCTATCTGAGAAAAGTCCAACAATTGGTTTAATGTCCGGTTTTGCCACTGGTCCGGCAAAGAGGGATAGCCAATCGCCGGACGAATGCCTTGATACCTCACTTTAAACAAATCCGCAACAGACAACGTTTCTTCAGGTGCATACCCCCAATATTCTTTCCGGATCTTTTCATGCAAAAACTCTGCTGTCGCTTCTGCCAATCGGTCTGTCAATGTCTGCAACAACATCACACTGTAAGAATCTCCCTCTTCTTCAAATTTCATTCTCAGGTATTCGACACCTACACCCGCTGTCACAACAAAAGCCCCTACATAATCTGTGCGTCCTTCTGAAACAGGCATGACATAATCGGCAAGCGATTTATAAACTCCATCCTCTCGCTTTGCCTGTTGCCTCAAGACAGGGAAGCATACATTTCCAATCTGTATATTATCGCCTTCACTATTCGCTGGGAAAAGCCCATAAATTGCCTTGCAACATTCTGCTTTCATCTCAACCAAGCGTTCCAACAATCGGCAAGCATCCTTATACAATTGCATGGCTTCAGCCGCTTTTGCGCGGTCTGCCTCAGGAAATGCGGCCAACCATGCAGCCCGGCAAGCATCACAACCATGAATTTGTGTTATTTCAGCAAAACGTCCATTCAATTTCCAAGCATTGAAAAAGAATGTCCAATGAATATAAGGAATTATTGTTTCAATCTGAATAAAAGGAATAACATGTACACCCGGTTTGGATGGAATCACCGGCTCGTAAGCTGCCCAATCAATGACAACCTTATTTTTACGAGCTTCAGTAAGCGAAACCAGCTCTTCTTTCTTCTCTTCGAGCGAAGCACGCAATAGTTCATATTCATGATTCAATTGCGCAATATAAACATCTTTCGTTTTCGGATTCAACAGCTTAGCAGCAATCAACGGATTTTGGGATGCATCCAGCACGTGAATAACCGGATAATCATAATGCGGTGCAATCTTGACCGCTGTATGGATTTTGGAGGTCGTTGCCCCTCCTACCATAATCGGGATGGTCAGACCGGCTTTCTGCATCTCATCTGTCACATGCACCATCTCTTCCAAAGAAGGGGTTATCAGTCCGGACAGACAAATCAAATCCGGTTTTTCCTCGATAGCCCGTTTCACGATTACTTCAGCCGGAACCATCACACCCAAGTCTATCACCTCATAATTATTGCATGACAATACAATCGAAACGATATTCTTTCCTATATCATGTACATCCCCTTTTACCGTTGCAAACAATACTTTACCCGCTTTTGTCGAACCGGATGTCCTCTTTTCCGCTTCTATTGCCGGTTGCAGAATAGCAACGGCTTTTTTCATTGTGCGTGCGGTCTTCACCACCTGTGGCAAAAACATTTTCCCGGCACCAAACAGGTCGCCCACCTTATTCATTCCCTTCATCAACGGCCCATCGATAATATCAACCGCATGTGGATAGACCTTCAGCGCTTCCTTCAAATCTTCTTCCAAATGGTCACCGATACCTTTTATCAAGGCCTGTTCCAGACGTTCCTGCAAAGGCAAAGTTTTCCTGTCCTCCGCAGCAACAGACTCTTGCGAATTGACCATTGACCTTTGACTTCTGACAATTGAGGATTGAATGAGTTCTTCAGCCGCATCAGGGCGACGAAAGAGAATGACATCTTCCAAAAGCGTGCGGAATGCAGGCTCAATATCTTCATATAGCACTGATGAAGCCGGATTCACGATTCCCATATCCAAGCCCTTATGGATCGCATGATACAAAAAGACTGCATGCATTGCCTCGCGCACATAATTATTTCCCCTGAAGGCAAACGAAAGATTGCTGATGCCTCCGCTGACTTTCACTCCGGGTAAATTTTGCTTGATCCATTCCACCGCACGGATAAAATCAAGCCCATACCCGTTATGTTCCTCCATTCCGGTCGCAATAGCCAAGACATTCGGGTCAAAAATAATATCGTTCGGGTCAAAACCCGCCTTTTCCCGTAAAAGTTTGTAGGCTCGCTCGCACACTTCGATTTTCCGCTCACATGTATCCGCCTGCCCTTTCTCGTCAAACGCCATCACGATGACGGCCGCGCCCAGTTGTTTGATTCGTTCGGCATGTTGCAGAAAAACAGCCTCGCCCTCTTTCAGCGAAATCGAGTTTACGATGCTTTTCCCTTGCGTGCACATCAGGCCAGCTTCGATAACCTCCCATTTCGACGAGTCAATCATCACCGGCACACGCGCAATGTCCGGTTCCGCAGCGATGAGATTCAGGAACGTCGTCATCTCCCGCACGCCGTCCAGCATGCCATCGTCCATATTGATGTCAATAATCTGTGCGCCATCCTCCACCTGCTTGCGCACAATCGACAAAGCCTCCTCGTAATTCTTCTCCTTGATTAAGCGCAAGAATTTGCGCGAGCCGGCGACGTTGCACCGCTCGCCGACATTGATGAAATTGTTTTCAGGCTTCACCTCCAGCAATTCCAAACCCGAAAGCCACAAACAATCAGGTTTCGCCGCAGGAACATGCGGTTTCGCACCCTTTACCAATGCTGGGAACTGCGCAATATGTGCCGGCGTCGTGCCACAACAACCACCCAACACGTTCACCAACCCCTCTTCCACGAACGGGCGGACATGCCAGGCCATCTTCTCCGGCGTCTCGTCGTATGTCCCGAAACTGTTAGGCAGTCCCGCATTCGGATACGCACTGATGTAATAGGGCGCCAGACGCGCCAATTCAGCCAAATAAGGTTTCATATCCGCAGCCCCGAAAGAGCAGTTCAACCCGACCGTCACGACATTCGCATGCTGCACGGAAGCCAGAAAAGCACCCAATGTCTGTCCCGAGAAAGTCCGTCCGCCCTGCGCCGAAAGCGTCAGCGAAAGCATGATCGGCAGGTCGAGCCCCTTTTCGCGCAGCAAATCATTCGCGGCCTCCAGCCCAGCTTTCGCATTGAGCGTGTCGAAGGTCGTTTCAAACATAATCAAATCAATTCCGCCCGCTATCAACGCATCGATTTGCTCCCGATACGCCTCGTAAAGTTCTTGATAGGTCACCGCCCGATAAGCCGGGTCGCTCACGTCGGGACTCATCGACGCTGTCTTGTTGGTAGGCCCCACCGAACCACCTGCCCAAACCGTTTTACCCGTCTGCGCACGGTATTCGTCGGCCACGTGGCGTACCAATGCCGCCCCCGCAAGGTTCATCTCGCGGACATACGCCTGCATCCCGTAGTCTGCCTGCGAGACGGCATTCGCGTTAAAGGTATTTGTCGTAATGATTTCGGCCCCCGCCTCCACATACTGGCGGTGAATGTCACGGATAATGTCCGGGCACGTGATGTTCAGCAAGTCGTTATCTCCCTTCAGGTCTGCCGGAGCGTCGGCAAAACGATCGGCGCGATAATCCGCCTCCGTCAAATGGTAACTCTGTATCATCGTTCCTAAACCGCCATCCAGAATCAAAATCCGTTCCCGAAGCAGTTTTACAAAATCTTCTTTCCTCATGTCAGCCCTCTATTAGCGTTTAAAGGCGCGATCCATCTCCCGGCGGTCGTCCCGCTCGCGGATGGAATCGCGCTTATCATATTCTTTCTTTCCCTTCGCGATGGCGACAATGAGCTTCGCCAGCCCACGCTCGTTGATGAACAGCTTCGTCGGGATCACCGTGAATCCGCTGTTGCGCGCCGCGCCCTCGATTTTGTGCAGCTCCCTCTTCGTCAGCAGCAATTTGCGGTCGCGCCGCGCCGCATGGTTGTTATATGTCCCGTAAAAATATTCGGCGATATACATGTTCTTTACCCACAGCTCGCCTTTCTCGACGAGGCAAAACGTATCGACGAGGCTCGCCTTCCCCAAGCGGATAGACTTGATTTCCGTCCCCGTCAGCACGATGCCCGCCGTAAACGTTTCGAGCAACACATAGTCGAATGCCGCCCGCTTGTTCTTTATCTGTACCTGACTCTTTATTTTCTCTTTCATTCCTCGGTTTCACTCAAAAGCTCAGCCCCGGCATAAACATCGAAAGCAAAAGCCCGATAAGCCAAGGCGTCAACAAAACCAACACCGTCGCAAACACGACGAACTTCAGGCGCACAGCCTCCTCCACCTGCATGTAGGCTGCCGCCCCTTCCCAAACGATATAACACGTATAAAGCAAGAAAATCCGCAAGAAGAAAAACTCCGGAAACAAAACCAGCACGATGTTCAGCGCGAACATCAGCGACGACGCATATCCCACGAAACGCTGGCAAAGCCGCATATCCTTCGCCCGCTTGAACACCCCCTGCCACAACTCGTTCAGCAAGTATGCCGCCAAGAAGAATCCGCCTAACGTCGACACCAGCGTCCGCACCGCCACCTTCAGCGCCAACTCGACATCGAACTCCTTACGCGTGAACAACATGCCCACGAACGCTGCCACCGTCACCAACCCGATGAGCGGATAGACAAAACGCGACAGGAACTCGTCTCCCTTCTCCTCCTTCTGCCGGAGCGCCTCCCAAGCCCTTGCCGGCTGGGAGATAATCGCCACGACCCATCTGAATATCTCTTTATACATCGTTTCCTTTCCTTCTATTTTCGCCTGCTTATCTTTCACTCCTGTCCCGACACGCTGACCGTCAGGACATCCGACGTGCCGAAGTTCACCGTCAGCGAATCCAGCCCGAACGAACGCGCATAGTTGATGCGGAAGCTCACCTCTTCCGTCCCGTCCGCCTGCGCCACGCTGTCGACAAACGACTGGATGCGGAACGCACAGGGGATAATCATCGACTCGCCGCTGACGGAATCGGGCGCAGCCACCGTGCGTATCGCCCTAAGGTAAAGCTCATGCACACCATCGGCCCCGACCTGTCGGTGCGCGTCGTAAGACAGCGAAAAACTGTCTTGCTGCTCCGTCGGGTGGTCGGAAATCACCGTAAACAGGAAGAGCATCCCGCGTATGTAGGCCGTGCGTGCATACAAGCTGCTGAGCAGCAGCTCGCCCGACAAGGCGCGCGTCGTGTCGCTCAGCTCGCTGTGCAACGCCCACTGCTCGACCTCCGTGATGGTGCTGTCGTAAATCGTCGCCGTCATGTAACCCTGCGCCGCACCGCCGTCGGCATTCACCGCCGCACCGTAATCGATGGAATAATCAAAAAGGATACACTGCCCGTCGGCCACATTCGCCGACTGAAAGTCTTCGGAAGAAATCACATCTCCGCCTTTCACATAGACCGCCTTCCCGGCCGATGACAATTGGGTCGTCACGACCCCCGCTTGGTTCGCCATCGTCAGCTGCGTCGCCGCGTCGCCCAAGCAAGAACTGAGCACCACAAGGCAACCCAGCATCCCACCTGCATAGAACATCTTTATCTTCTTCATAACTGTCATTTATTTAAAAAAACGGGCACGGACCATACAGAATCGGAACTAAGGAAACATCTTATGAGTAATTTACAACTGTACGCACGACCCGCGCCCTTTTACCTTTGTCACTTCTACAATCCGCCCGGCCGTTCCTCGCTGCCGCCCGGCGTTTCCCCCTCTTCGGAAGCCGTCTCGCCCTTGCTGCGCCGCTTGTAGGCGGTTCATAAACTCGGTGAACTCGGCGTTGTTGAGCCGGAAAAACTTATCTCCTGTATTTTTTCAATCGAAGCCATACATCTTTATATTTTTTAATTTAACTATCGGCTTCAAAGATACGATTTTTCTTTCATGAAAACTTGCAAATTACGATTTACGATTGCAAAAATGTCCCTGCAAGCATGAAAAACGGCTTTCGCACCTGTAAATCGCGTTTTGCAAACATGAAAAATGCGATTTACGACCGCGAATCGGCATTTGCACGTTTGCCAACCCCGATTCGCGGCTGTAAACCGCATTTTACAGGTTTGCAAGAGCCGATTCTCAGCGCACGACGCGCGTAAACTCCGGATTCGCGCCCTCTTCGTTGCCGACGGTGACGTAAATGGTGCCGGTCGCCTCGCCATCGGCGTTCTGCACCGCGTAGCAGTAGTCGGTCCCGTCAGGTGTGCTGCGCTTGCTGACCGTCACGGGCGTGCCGAGCGGGAAGCGATAGCCGCTGCAGGCCGCTTCGAAAATGGTTTTCTCTTCGTCCGTCACCGGGAGCGGCTCCGAGTAGTCGGGCAGCGGTTCCGGTTCTCCCTCCAAATAACCGTTCTCCAGCAAAAAGCGGTTCACCTCTTTGGGAATAGCCGCCGCGCGCGCACTCCTCACCCCGTAGCCTTCGGCAATCTCGGCCTCCGGCAATGCCTGCTTCAGGTCTGCCACAGAAGGCTCCAGCCCGCCGCTGCCGAAGGTGCAGAACGGGACAATCTTCTTTCCTGCAAAGTCATACCCGCTGAGCAACCCTGCCACCGGAGGGGCATACGTGCCGAACCAGATGGGATAGCCCAGAAAAATCACGTCGTAATCGTCGAGGTTGACATTCAGGGGATTCAGCGTGGGAACGAAGCCGCTTTCGCGCTCCTGTCTGCTACGCTCAATGGTCTCCTCGTAGGTGCCGTCGTAGGGATTCTCCACCGTGATGCTGTCGATGTCCGCACCCAGCTCTTTTTGCAAATGTTCAGCCAATGCTTTCGTAGTACCCGTCTGGGAATAATAAAGAACCAAATACTTGGGGGAACTGCTATCGGTTTGCTCGTCCGATTGCTTCTTCGTGCCGCAGGCTGCCATGACGGCTATCGCCGCCAGCGCCCATACCATCTTTTTGAAACTTCTCATTGTTTTACGGTTTTTATTTGTTAATAAATAAACGAGGCCTTTTTCCGGCGCCATCGGCTTCAAAGATACAATTTTTCTTTTATGAAAACTTGCTAAAATTTCCAAGCAAGCACAAAAAAATGCGATTCACGCCTGCGACTCGCCTCTTGCACGTTTGCAAGAGGGAGATTCCGCAGACGTAAATCGCATTTCGCGAGTTGACGGAAGCGGTTTGCTTTACTAATAGGAGCTGCTATCGTCTGTAATGGTATAGGTAATCGTTTCAGACGTGCCCCACGAAGTAATTTCCGTCGTGTCGCTATTGAAACTTTCCGGATATTTGAAGCGGAAATAAACGTTTTCCGCACCCTGCTCTTGCTCTCTTTGCGACGCACTACTGAAAAAAGAGGATACATAAAAGGCATTCACCGTTGTCCCCGATGCTGCGACCGCAGTCCCGTCTGCCACCTTTTGAGCACGGAGAACAAGCTCATAAACACGATTGCCTTCCACCGAGACCGGATTGTCAAGGTCATACATCATTTTAAACGAACTCTCTTGGTTGCTCGAAATGGAAGGATGGGCTGTCGCAACGAACATATACCCTTTTGAAAGATTCCACGCCAATGCCGCTTCCGTGAAGGTCATCTCATTGGCATAAACATAGTCCGTGTCAACCTCAGGATCGGCATACCATTTGTTTAACTTCACGCAATCGGCGACTGTTGCTGTAATATATTCCGAACTGGTTTGCGCATCATAATCGATGCTTGCATAAAACACGACACAATCACCGGAAGTCAACGCGCTGAATGCCGTAGAATAAACAGGATAATCATCGGCGACATAAACAGCCGGCATCAAAAGGGAGGGCAAATAATCGACCACCCCGTACATTGTTCCCGTTTGCGTGTTGCTGCCCTCTCCCAAACACGATGTAAGTGTCATCATACCGGCAGCCGCTGCTACCCAACTCAAAAGTGTAAAGTTTTTCATTCTCTTTTTCTGTTTTTATATTACTAATTTGTTTACTTTCTGTTTAAAAACCGAGCCTGAAACCCGCCTGAAGGCTGAGGTTGAATGGCTTTTCGGAGCGGATGGTCTCGACGGTGCTCCCGTTGTCGAAATAGTAGCCCACGCCCGCTTCGGCATAGACGCTCAGGAAGCGCCAAAGGGGATAGCTCGCGCCGACACGCCCGTTGACCGACCAAAGCCATTCTTTCATGCGGATGCGCTCTTCTTCGACCTGATAAACCTCTTCTTCGTCCACAATGATGCGCGAGGATAATTTGCCTGCCACGTTCACCTCCGCCATCGCGCCTGCCGATGCGTAGAACACCACACGCTTCCACTCGGCAATCTTATAAGTGAGCGAAAGGGGGATGCCGATGAAGTGCAGCTTCTGCTTCGTCGTCCCGAAATAGACTGCGCCCCGCTCCCATTCGGAAAGGAGGTAGGTGTAGGTCAGACCCGATTGCAGGGCGAAACGATCCGTCAGGGAGTAGCTGACGCCGAAGCCCAGACTGATAGGCATTTTATGTTCGATCGCCGCCTTCACATTTTGCTCGTTGAAATAGGGCGAATTGAGTTGCGCCAACTCCTTTTCGAGCTCTGCGGTGCTTCGCAGCGAGTTAACAACAGCGACGAGGGAATTGTCCGTACTCGCGCTGACGCTGCCGGCACCCATCCCGAAGCTCCAACGGCGGCGCGATGTTTTCTCTGTTCCGGCTTGCGGAGCAGCAGCCGTTTCTGGCTTACGGAGACGGGGCGTAGTTTTGTATGAGCGGATTTCAGCCGGAAGGGCGTCCGTCTCATTGGCGTTTGTTTGAGGGAGCGGGTTGGCAGAGGTCTCGGCCTCTTGGGGGACGATTTCGGGTTCCGTCTCGGCAACTCCGGGCTGCACGGGAGAGGGTTTCGAGGCTGCCACACGCGCTTCTGCCATAAGCGGGGCAGCTTCCTGCACGGGGGCAACGGCTTCGGGCTGTACGGCAGGCGGGGGGTCAACGGGGCGGACAGGCACCGGGGTGGGCTTGACGGTTTCGGCAAGCGGCTGTTCTGCCTGTCGCGGCGCGGACACATACAGTCCGCCTACGACCGCTGCCAACAGCACCGCAGCCGCAGCCGCCCAATAGCGCCACGCGCGGCGAAACGTCGCCGATTTCGTTTGCGGCAACCGGCTGACGATGGCCTGCCAGTCGGCATCTACTACTTCCGACTCGAAGTCGTATAGCTTCTCGCGGAACAAATCGTCCAAATAATCTCTTTCTTTATCTTTCATTTCTCTCCTTATCCATACAGTTCGCGAATCCGGCGTTGCAGCAACTGCTTGGCACGTGTAAACTGCGAACGAGAGGTACTCTCCGTAATGTGTAACATGTCACTGATCTCTTTGTGCGAATATCCTTCAATGGCGAAGAGGTTGAAAACAGTCCGAAAGCCCGCCGGCAGCTCGTCAATGAGCTGCATCAACTCTTGGGCGGACAGGTCGGCGATGGCAGAGGGGGTCGGGGTGACGAGTTCGGCCGTCGCCTCGAGATCGCTCGCCTCGCGCAAGACATCCGACTTTCGGAAGTATTCCAACGCGCAATTGACAAAGATCCTTCGCATCCATCCTTCGAAAGAGCCGCTTCCGGCGTAGGCATCGAGGTTGGAGAAGACCTTCACGAAGCCGTCTTGCAGGATATCACGGGCCGTTTCCCTGTCGCTCACGTAACGCAGGCAAACTCCCATCATTTTCCGAGCAAACGTCTCGTATAACTCTTTCTGAGCCCGTCTGTCTCCCTTCCTACAACCTTCTATCAGTTGCTCTTCCGTCATTTGTCTGTAGTTTCGAAGTCTTTTTTCAAAGACTTACATGTATTATGATGTTTAAACAAACCGAAATGCTGCACGCGCTTTCACTTTTTTCTCGAAAAAACGCCTCAAAGATACGGCATTCCTTTGCAATATGAAACTAAGCGCCTTTTTCATTTGGGATAACGGGACAGATAATAATAGGTTTCGCGCGAGGGGAGGCTCTCGATGTGGTAGCGCGACGAGGCGGAGACCGAGAACAGGAAGCCTTGCTCCTTGAGCGTATCGATGGGCAGGTAGACCGACGTATCGCGGATGCCGGTAATCAGTATATTCCGTGCCGAAGAGGTGTCAATCGAATCGTGCAGGGAATAATAGACGGTATAATTCAAATCGGCCTTCGCGGAATCGGGCTTTTGCCACGTGAGCAGTAGTTCAGCCCCTTTCCGCTCCACCCGAAGTGCTTTCGGAGCGGGCGGGACGCTGCTGTCAAGCCACGCAAGCGGGGGAAGTTGCGCGGGATATTGGAAATAATGGTTTTTCAGCTCGTCGTACAGCCCTTTTGTGTTGTCCAGCACATGTTCCGCACGGAAGAATACGTAACCCGCGCCCCCGAAGTAGCGGCTGTAGTCGATTTGGTCGGTAATATCGGTAAGCGCCCAATCGCCTTCCTCTTTCGTCAGCCGATAAGCACCCAAACCGGGCACAATCAAGCGGCCGTTGCTACCCGAGACCCAGTTGTCGACAAACGGGAAGAAATTGTCGTGCAGGTAATACATCATCGGGACGATCATGTCCTGCTTTCCCTCCTCCAACCAACGTTTGGGGTCTTGGAAGACGCTCTCGTAGGCAGTCCATCCGGCGTTGGGGACGCGCTCAATGCGGCTGTATTTCCCAAGCGGCGAACTGCTGACCTGCACCCACGGTTTTACCGATTTAACCCAATCATAAATCCGGGTCACCATGCGGTTGATATTCTCGCGACGCCATTCGGCCAGTGTGCGTTGCTTGCCATATTTCCGATAAACGGATTTGTCGGGAAAGTTTTTTGCCTGTTCGGGGTAACGAATGTAGTCGAAGTGGATACCGTCAATGTCATAATAGGTCACCAGCTCTTTGGTCAGAGAGAGCAGATAGTCCGTCGTACCCGGAACGCCCGGATCCAGATACCAGTCCCC
The DNA here is from genome assembly GCA_964465405.1 of uncultured Parabacteroides sp. Taxonomy (GTDB): domain Bacteria; phylum Bacteroidota; class Bacteroidia; order Bacteroidales; family Tannerellaceae; genus Parabacteroides. Next base: position 11,566 of record CAYXIX010000028.1, read on the forward strand.
TTGATGCTGCTTGCAAAGCTCCGGATGACGTTTGACAACCGAGTAGTTACCCAATTCCTTCACATGTTTATCTGTCCCTAAGGGGAAAGTCACGAGCCATGCGTGGAGTTCCATGCCACGCTTATGACAGGCGTCGATGGCAAAGGCCAAAGGGTCGTAGGCAGGCATCTCTCCACTTGTACCGGACAAGATTTTACTGGCGGGCTCTATCGCCGAACGCCAAATGACATCGCCCCGCAGGCGAACCTGCAAAAAGACGGTGTTGAAATTGGCGGCAGCCAAACGGTCTAATATTTGGCACAAATCCTGTTGCTGTGCGATACACGCTGATTCGGTCGATGCTGCATGATGCGGCCAGTCCAACCCATAGACAGTCGTCAGCCAGACCCCACGAATCTCCCTTTTGGGCGGCTCGACAGCATCTATCACCCGTACCCCAAAGAAAAACAGCAACAAGAAAACGGCTCTCCTCATCTCTTCTCTATTCGTTAGCGGTACGATTGTACAGCCTGCAACGCCTCTTCGGGATAGTCTGTCGTCAGAAAATCCGCTCCTTTTTCAATCATCTCTTTCATGATTGGCAATTCGTTTACTGTCCAGACATTGACTTTCAGATTCAACGCTTTGGCTTCCTGAAACCACTCGGGATGCTGCTGCATGACATTGAAATGATAGTCCAATCCGGCAAAACCTAATTCTTTCAACTGCTTCGGTGACAAATCGCCATTCAGATAATACACCGGTGTCTTGGGCGCATATTGATGCAATGCTTTTGCCGCTTCCAAGCTGAAAGCGATGTATTCGGTCCGTTTTCTTAACTTTTTGCGGTTTATCATTTCGACCACTATTTTAGCTGCTTCCCAATCCCGTTCGGGGGTAGCGTGAGATTTCAATTCAAAAATCAGTTTGATTCTCTTTACCTTCTTAGCCCGGTCCAAATATTGTTCCAACGTAGGTAAAGTCTCGCCATTAGGCAGTTTGTAATCTTTCAACTCGGCATACGGAGTCTTTTGAATGTCTTTCTCTCCAATATGTCGGTCGTGATAGACAACCGGGACATTATCAACCGTCAGATGCACGTCGAACTCACAGCCGTACACCTTGATTTCCTTTGCCAATTCCAGCGAACGGATGGAATTCTGGGCAGACCCCTCCGTTTTCCAGTATCCACGATGGGCGATTACTTTCGTTTTACTCTTTGCCGAAACCGTTGTTACCAACAAAAGACCAAGCAAACAGCAGACAACCAACTTTAATTTGTTTTTCACTCCTACCATCTTTTTTTACCTCCCAGCTATTTTTTATTTCCCTACGTCCAACAAATATCGCTCGGCCTCGATAGCAGCCATACAACCACTTCCTGCGGCTGTGATAGCCTGTCGATAATGAGGGTCAGCCACGTCACCCGCAGCAAATACTCCCGGAACGTGCGTTTTCGGTGTACCCGGTATCACTTTGATGTACCCCACTTCGTCGGTTTCCAACCACTGCTTGAAGATGTCTGAATTGGGCTTATGTCCGATGGCAAGGAAGAATCCATCAATGGCAATATCCACTTTTTCTTCATCCGGTTCTCCCATCCGTTTCACTAAATGAGCTCCTTCCACACCGTTTTCACCAAACAGTCCCAACGTATTATGTTCAAACAAAATCGTAATGTTATCCGTTTTCATCACCCGTTCCTGCATAACCTTCGACGCACGTAAATAGGGTTTACGCACAATCATATACACCTGCTTTGCCAAACCGGCCAAATAAAGCGCCTCCTCGCAGGCAGTATCGCCTCCCCCCACAACGGCAACGACCTTTTTCCGATAGAAAAAGCCATCGCACGTGGCACAAGCCGAAACACCCATGCCGGCATACTTCTGTTCGTCCGGCAAACCCAGATATTTAGCCGTTGCCCCCGTTGCGATAATCAACGTTTCCGCTTCGATGATTTTTTCCCCGTCGATGGTTATCCGGTAAGGGGCTGCCGAGAGGTCTGCCGCCGTAGCAATCCCCATACGGATATCCGTACCGAAACGGGCAGCCTGCTGCTTCAGGTCTTCCATTAATTCCGGTCCCGTGATGCCATTCGGATAACCGGGGAAGTTTTCGACTTCGGTGGTGGTCGTCAACTGTCCACCCGGCTGGATGCCTTCATATAAAACAGGCGATAAGTTTGCGCGCGACGCATAAATGGCAGCCGTATAACCAGCTGGCCCTGAACCAATTATTAAACAACGTACCTTTTCATTCTGATTCATGTCCATATTCTTACTACTGATTAATCCCACATCTATCTTAAATCTATCATCTCCACATCCGGATAATCTGCTTCCGGAAATACAAAAAAGTCATCCGGCCGATTCACGCCCGTCAGAAGCCGGTCGATATGAATCGTACTGTTTATCCCGTCTTGTGTACGGATTGTCAACGACACCGGATAGGAGGAATATTTTTCAATCTGAAGTTCTACAGATTCGATATCACTCTTTTTTTTCGGCAATAACCGAATCTCGTATGCAGCTTTTCCGTTTGTTGCCGTACATTCGCCTTCATACCGAGCTTTGAATCCTTTTTGGTATGACTGTAGTAAAAATACCGGATTGATGGTTTGCAGTTCGTCGCCTGTCGGCGTAGAAACATTCACCTCTTCCGTTTGTTCGACGTATGACCATTGAGTTTCTCCGTCAAACCATGTCACCATATCCGGCGTCTTCAAAACGAATTTATTTCCCTTAATATCGATTGTTCCTTCAAAACTTTCTGACACTTGTTGCCGTTCCGAGCGCGTCTGTATCGCAAATTCGACCGTCACACCTTCCGCATCTTCCAAAACCGAAGTAGCTTTATCCAGTATGGATGTAACATCCTGCGCCTGCAACAGCGTTGTCCAACAGGCAGACAAGCCAACGATTATCATCCAAACCCAACGATTGTTTCTCATTTTCTCTTTTCTTATTTCAACGTGTTCAACAATTGTTCCAGACTATATTCATCCGGTATCAGCACCTGTCGCGCCTTGCTTCCTTCAAACGGCCCGACCACACCGGCAGCCTCCAACAGGTCCATCAGGCGGCCTGCCCGGTTATATCCGATTGAAAATTTACGCTGTATCAGCGAAGTCGACCCCTGTTGCTGGATGACAATCAGACGAGCCGCTTCTTCAAACAACGGGTCGCGGTCTGACAAATCAACCGTTCCGCTTATCGATTCGCCCCCTTCTGCCACATATTCCGGCAGCAGATAAGCTGTCGGATAGGCTATTTGTTGGCTGATATAGTCCACAATCTTTTCGACCTCTGGCGTATCGACAAAGGCACATTGCACGCGCACCGGCTCGCTGCTACCGGTAATCAGTATCAACATATCCCCCTTCCCTATCAGCCGGTTGGCACCCGGTGCATCCAATATCGTGCGGGAGTCCACTTGCGACATCACCTTGAAAGCGATACGGCTCGGGAAGTTACTTTTAATCGTACCGGTAATCACTTTCGTGTCCGGCCGCTGCGTCGCCAATATCATGTGGATACCGACGGCACGCGCTTTGGCAGCTATGCGCGAAATCGGCAACTCGATTTCCTTACCCGACACAGCAATCAGGTCGGCAAACTCGTCGACTATCGCCACGATATAAGGCAGGAACCGATGCCCCTTCTCCGGATTCAGCCGGCGGGAGATGAACTTCTCATTATATTCTTTGATGTTACGTGCCGACGCGCTCACCAACAGCGTGTAGCGATTTTCCATCTCTACCACCAGCGAATTGAGCGTCGCCACCGCATCTACTGCCTCCGTCACAATCGGTTTCTCGGCATTCGGCAACTTGGCAAGGTAGTGCCGCTCGATTTTCGAATAGATACTGAACTCAACCTGTTTGGGATCTATCATGACGAACTTCAGCTCCGCCGGATGTTTTTTATATAATAAGGAGGTTATGATGGCATTCAGCCCGACCGACTTCCCCTGCCCCGTCGCACCGGCAACCAGCAGGTGAGGCGTCTTGCAAAGGTCGAACAAAAAGACTTCGTTAACGATAGTCCGCCCGATGGCCACCGGCAAGTCGTACGTACACTCCTGATACTTGCGCGAAGTGATGACCGACTGCATCGAAACGGTCTGCGGATTCCTGTTCGGCACCTCGATTCCAATCGTTCCCTTGCCCGGCATCGGTGCAATGATACGGATTTGCAAGGCTGACAGGTTCAGCGCAATATCGTCTTCCAGATTCTTAATCTTAGCGATGCGGATGCCTGCCTCCGGGACGATTTCATAGAGCGTCACCGTCGGGCCGACGGTCGCTTTGATCGACGCGATGCGAATGCTGAAATCCTCCAACGTCTGTTTGATCATCTGCTGGTTCGCCTCCAGCTCGTCGCGGTTGATTTCGACGTTACCCGTGTCGTAATACTTCAAGAGGTCTATCGTCGGGAAGACGTAGCGCGAGAGGTCGAGGCGCGGGTCATAACGCCCCAGCTTGCTGCCGTCGTAAGGCTCCTCCTCCTCCGGCTGTACAATCTCGAACCCGCCCGTCGATGGCCCGATTATCTCGGCCTGTTCGTCCGGTTTTGCCACCTCGATAATCAATTCGCCGTTATCCGGAACCGGTTGCACAGCCGGTTCCGGGCCGTCTTCTTCAACGGGTTCCGACCACTCCGGCACCTCAGGAAAAGGCAATACGGACGGCTCACGGGGAGCGGGCTGCGGCATCTCGACCGGTCTTTTGGCAACGCCCTCTACGGCATCCTTCTCTCCTTCGTTCTTCTTCGTCCGACGTTTCAGCCAGCCGAAAGAGAAAACACGCTGAAGGAAAGGAATCGTGCGCCTACTGGTGAAGATGGCAATAATCAGAAACGTACCAATCAACAGCAGGATAGTTCCGGGCACCCCGATATTTGTTATCATGGACTCCGAAAGCCAATAGCCATGTTGTCCGCCCAAATAGATGAACGTATCTTCATATCCCCGAATAAAGACAAAAGCGAAAAAGACCGAACACCATATCAGCATTGACGCGCAGAAGAGGAAACGCTTCAGGAGCGAAACCCTGCTCAAATTCATCAGCTTGGCGCCGAGCGATCCCAAGAAGTAGAGTATTAAAAAGGAAGCGACGCCAAACCAGCGATTCATCAGCAGGTCGGCCAGATAGGCACCGTACACGCCCGTCCAGTTCTCCACCGACCCGCGATTAATTAGCAGGTCTTGCAACGGGACGTTCTCAATCTTGCTCTGGTCTGCCGCCCCCGAGAAAAAGAACGATACCAGTGCCAACCCTATGTAAATTGTCCCGATAAACACTACCAACCCGGTGATGAAACGGGTACGCTCGCATGTCATAAATTGTTTGATTGCCTTGAACCAGCTCGTCTTATCGGTTGTCATCTGTTTCGTCGTCGTCTTTTTTGCCATCGTCTTTCGGTTTACAATTTCGCAAAGATAAGGATTTTTTTAACTCTTCCAGCCAAATCGCCGGATTCTGTCGGCAATCCCATACCGCATGATTGCATATAGTCTAATTTAGACGGCATGTAGCTATACTTACATGCGCATGTAATTCCAACTACACGTTGTCTTTTCCATTTCATATTTTTAAGACAGGATGACCGACTTGTCCTCTTCATCCAGTACCAACAGGAGACCCTCGCGGACAAAAGAAAGAAAGTCAGCCATGCGCTTGTTCCATTCATACCATTCACCTTAAAAGCCTGTATTCGTTTTTCCGTACATACATAACAAATTTTGAAAGCATTACTATCCCAACAGAAAAATGAATCACACTCAATATCGCGCCTCTTTGCACTGACGGATTGGCAGACTTCCTGTCAGTCGATTTTTTGCCAATACCACTTTGCAGGTTTGGCACAGGGTTTGTAGAATGTTCAGTGCCTTTCGCAAGAGAGGCTAAGAGATAAAAACAAGAAAAATAATAACAATAAAAATAGAAACATTATGGGAAAGATTATTGGAATCGACTTAGGAACAACCAACTCATGTGTTGCCGTTTTGGAAGGCAACGAACCGGTTGTAATCGCAAACAGCGAAGGGAAACGAACCACGCCTTCAATCGTCGCATTCGTTGACGGGGGCGAGCGCAAGGTGGGTGACCCTGCAAAGCGTCAAGCCATCACGAACCCGCAGAAGACCATCTTCTCTATCAAGCGTTTCATGGGTGAAACGTACGACCAAGTACAGAAGGAAATTGCCCGCATGCCTTATAAAGTAGTACGTGGCGACAACAATATGCCGCGTGTCGACATCGACGGACGTCTCTATACGCCACAAGAAATCTCGGCCATGATTCTTCAGAAGATGAAGAAGACGGCTGAAGATTATCTGGGACAAGAGGTGACAGAAGCTGTCATCACCGTACCGGCATACTTCAGCGACGCACAACGTCAGGCGACGAAAGAGGCGGGCGAAATCGCAGGTCTGAATGTCCGCCGTATCGTAAACGAGCCGACGGCTGCTTCTTTGGCATACGGATTGGACAAGACGAACAAGGATATGAAGATTGCAGTCTTCGACTTGGGTGGCGGTACGTTCGATATCTCCATCTTGGAATTGGGTGATGGCGTCTTTGAAGTGAAGTCTACGAATGGCGATACACACTTGGGAGGTGACGATTTCGACCACGTGATTATCGACTGGCTTGCCGATGAGTTTATGAAAGACGAGGGTGTAGACCTGCGCAAAGACCCGATGGCTTTGCAACGGTTGAAAGAGGCTGCCGAGAAGGCTAAAATCGAACTTTCGAGCACAACGTCGACGGAAATCAACCTGCCGTACATCATGCCGGTAAACGGTGTGCCTAAACATTTGGTAAAGACATTGACGCGTGCGAAATTCGAACAACTGTGCGACAGCTTGATTCAGGCTTGCATTCCGCCTTGCCAGCAGGCATTGAAAGATGCCGGATTGAGTATATCTGACATAGATGAAGTCATCTTGGTTGGTGGTTCAACCCGTATCCCGGCAGTACAGGAAATTGTTCAGAAATTTTTCGGCAAGACTCCATCAAAAGGCGTAAATCCGGATGAAGTCGTAGCAGTCGGTGCAGCTATTCAGGGTGGTGTCTTGACAGGTGAAGTGAAAGATGTCTTGTTGCTGGATGTAACGCCGCTATCTTTGGGTATCGAGACAATGGGTGGTGTCATGACGAAGTTGATCGACGCCAACACGACCATCCCGACCAAGAAATCGGAAACCTTCACAACGGCTGTCGATAACCAGCCTTCCGTTGAAATCCACGTCTTGCAGGGTGAACGTCCTTTGGCAAAAGACAACAAGTCAATCGGACGTTTCCACTTGGATGGCATTCCTGCCGCACAACGGGGTGTACCTCAGATTGAAGTTACATTCGATATTGATGCAAACGGTATCTTGAACGTATCGGCTCGCGACAAAGGGACAGGTAGAGTACAGAGCATCCGTATCGAAGCATCCAGCGGTTTGAGCGAAGACGAAGTAAAACGGATGAAGGAAGAGGCTCAAGCCAACGCAGAAGCTGATAAACGCGAAAAAGAGCGTATCGACAAGCTGAATCAGGCTGATAGCATGATCTTCCAGACAGAAAAACAACTGAAAGATCTGGGCGATAAGATTCCGGCCGACAAGAAAGCTCCGATTGAAGCCGCATTGAACAAACTGAAAGAGGCTCACAAAGCTCAAGACATCGCAGGCATCGATGCCGCTATGGCAGAACTGAACAGCGTCTTCCAAGCCGCCAGCCAAGAGATGTATAACGCCCAAAATGCACAAGCAGGCAGCAACAACAACACCGGCAACAACAACAATGGTAAAGATAATGTTACGGATGTTGATTTTGAGGAAGTGAAGTAAGTATCGCTAAACAACGATAACTAACGATAGTAA
>CAYXIX010000029.1:0-14692 GCA_964465405.1 uncultured Parabacteroides sp.
GCCGCGTCTCTTCAAGATATAGAATAGATTATTCAACGGTTGCGTGGCTTTTTCCAAGTATCCTGAGAAGGTGAACAAGCAACCGGATGATATATTAATAATACAAAAGTATATTGAATTAAAAAAGTTCAATCGTAGCTTTCCGCCTGTGAAGGACGAAGGCTATGCAAAAGACAAAGTTCCCGGAGGCATCGTGCTTTCGGGAACTTTTGGTTTATAAAATCGTTTGTCCAAGAAATTCCGAATGAATTATTTTTTTTCGTATATTTGTCCGCAATAGAGATAAATCAAAACAACGATGGACGACAAAGTGATTCTGACCATCGGCCGACAGTTCGGCAGCGGTGGACGCGAGGTTGGGCAAAAATTGGCAAAAACGTTGGATATTGCCTATTATGACAAGGAACTGATGGCGCTTGCGGCCAAAGAGAGCGGCCTGAGCGAGGAGTTTTTCAAAAAAGCGGACGAACGGGCTTCAAGCGGATTGTCATACGCCTTTACGATGGGCTATTCCTATATGGGCATGTTCCCGCCTTATGCCGATGTCTTGTCGAACGACCGCCTGTTCCTCTATCAAAGTGACACCATCCGCAATCTGGCCCAAAAAGGTTCGTGCATCATCGTCGGACGTTGTGCCGACTACATCCTGCGCGACGACCCGGCCTGCCTCAGCTTCTTCATTCACGACAAAAAGGAGAACCGTATCCAGCGCATCATCGAAAGCGAAGGCGTCACGGTCGAACAAGCCGAAGATCTAATGGCTAAAACAGACAAGTCGCGTGCCGCCTACTACAATTATTACACCAACAAGGAATGGGGCGTTGCTTCGTCATACAACTTCTCCATCGACGTATCAGTCTTAGGCATCAACGAGACAGTGGAGTTTATCAAGAGTTATGTCTATCGTAAATTAAACCGGCGACCACCACATTTCGGATAATTTTTGTATCTTTGTCGACGACTTCATAGGGGTGCTTGCGCGATACACATGCAGGCTGAGATTATACCCATTGAACCTACGCGGGTAATGCCGTGAAGGGAAAAGGTAGAATTCTGAGTTAAAAGGGGGGCGTTACCTCTATGTGCTTCCCGATGTTTAATTCTAATTTTTTTTGCAACATGGAACAGATTGTTTCAACAGGAATCATTGACGCTTACTTTGCGAAGCTGAAACGTAATTTATCCATCGACGTCGCGGTCGTGGGAGGTGGTCCTTCCGGCATCGTCGCTGCCTATTATCTGGCAAAAGCCGGGAAAAAGGTCGCGTTGTTCGACCGCAAACTGGCTCCGGGCGGCGGCATGTGGGGTGGCGCGATGATGTTTAACGACATCATTGTGCAAGAAGAAGCAATGCCCATCGTGCGCGAATTGGGCGTGAGCTACCGGGAAGCCGGAAACGGGACTTACGTCATGGATTCCGTACATACAACCTCAGCGCTGATTTACCACGCAACGCAAGCCGGCGCGACGATTTTCAACTGCTATTCGGTAGAAGATGTTGTTTTCCACAACGATGCCGTTGCCGGCGTCGTGGTCAACTGGGCGCCTGTCATCCGCGAAGGTATGCACGTCGACCCGCTGACCATCATGGCTAAGGCCGTCCTCGAAGGGACAGGGCATGACTGCGAGATTGCCCGCATCGTGGCGCGCAAGAATGATATCCGCCTGAACACTCCGACGGGCGGCGTCGTTGGCGAACGCTCGTTGAACGTCGAACTGGGCGAGGCCACGACGATAGAGAACACAAAGGAAATCTATCCCGGCCTCTTTGTTTCCGGCATGGCTGCCAATGGCGTGAGCGGCAGCTTCCGCATGGGACCCATCTTCGGCGGCATGCTTATGAGCGGCAAAAAGGTAGCAGAATTAATCTGCGCCAAATTGGATAGGCAGGCTGACTAAAAAGTTTCAGCAATTCCATCGGCATGAGACAAAAAGATTCTTCGCAATAGAACCTTTGTTTCATGCCAAAGGAATTTTTGTTTTGCGTGTACCTTCACAAGACTTTTCTATCCGAAAGAAGAAATCCCGGCAAAGGTCAGGCAAGGGCGTGCGCAAGACGTGGCTCAAAGGCTACACACGCCGGAAGCCTTTTACGAACCGAACTACCGCCATCCCCGCATCACGGTGGAGACGCTGGTAAAAGACGGGAAGATTCCTAAACGAGTAAACAGAGAAACACTCCTTGCAACCCGGTTGCAATTCCCCTGAACGGCAAGCGTTTCTATTGCATAGACGGAAAAAACTTCTTACTTTTGTGGGCAATAAAACAACAAGCGATGCGAAAGAAGGTGTATCAATATGTAATGCTGTTTGCCAGTGTGGTCATGTTGCTGGGCGTGGTTGTCCCGCATCATCACCATGCCGACGGTTCGCCCTGCTACCGCTGGCTCGCAATTGAGTTGGCTGGCGAAGAGCATGAACAGCCGGAACATCACGACTATGGCTGCAACGGGCATAACATCGCGCTTAATACCGTACTCAGCCAGCAGGCTACGGACGGCGACGCCCATCAGCACCTTTTCCCTCTGCTTGTCCTTTTTGATTATATCAATCCGCTTCCACCGCCTATCCATTGCTTTTACAGGAATAGCCGGGAGGCATTTTTTGCCGAAACGCTCCCGGATGCGCGGCTCGCTGCCGCGTCAAGGCGGCGTGCGCCTCCGTTTGATGTATGCTGACGCCGGTCTGCCAAGACCGGGCATTTCTCGGGAATACAGAATCAAGTATACATTAAACAAGAAATCAACATGAAAAAAATATCCATCACGTGGGTGCTATGCGCCTACATCTTAGCGGGTTGCCATTCGCATACGGCATCCCACGATGAGCACGACCATGCGGCTCACGAACACGAAGAAGGTCACATACATGACCACGAACACGAGCATGAACACACAGCCGACGAACATACAGACGAGACACACACCGGTGAAATCGCCTTCAAAAAAGCACAAGCTGAAGCCGTCGGCCTTCAAACTCAAAAAGTAACACCGGGCTCGTTTACAAACGTCATCAAAGCCAGCGGCCGCATATTGGCAGCACAGGGCGAAGAGTCTACCATTGTGGCAACCGTACCCGGCGTAGTCGTTTTGGGGGAACTGCCATTTGTCGAAGGGACAGCCGTCCGCAAAGGGCAGCCGATTTTGAGCCTGGCGTCCAGCAACCTGTCGGAAGGGGACGTCGCCATCCGGACAAAGTCCGCTTACGAGAAGGCTAAAAAAGAATACGAGCGTATGCAGTCATTAATCGGCGATAAGATTGTTTCCGCCAAAGATTTCGAGCAGGCCCGTTTGGACTATGAGAACGCCAAAGTGGCTTGGGAAGCGCTCAACGGAAAGCATACTGCCGACGGCGTTTCGGTCGTCGCACCGCAAAACGGCTACCTGAAGAACCTGCTGGTGAAAGAGGGCGACTATGTCTCCGTCGGCCAGCCGTTGGCGACGGTCACACAAAACAACCGGCTGATGCTCCGCGCCGAAGTCTCGGAAAAATACTATCAATCGCTGCCTTCGATTCGCTCTGCCAACTTCCGGACGCCGTATGACGACACCACCTATCAACTCTCCGACCTGCACGGCCGCCTGCTCTCCTATGGCAAATCCTCCGACACGGATGCCTTCTACATCCCTGTGACATTCGAGTTCGACAACAAAGGCGCGATTATTCCGGGTGCTTTCGTCGAAATCTATCTGCTGACGGCTCCGATGGAAAACGTCATCAGCGTGCCGACATCCGCCCTCATCGAAGAGCAGGGTGTCTATTCTGTCTTTGTCAAGGAGCATGAAGAGGCGTACCGGAAAGTACCTGTCACGTTAGGCGTCGACAACGGCAAGGAAGTCCAAATCCTGAGCGGCCTGAAAACAGGCGACGAGGTCGTCACGAAAGGGGCTTACCAAATCAAACTGGCTTCGGCTTCGAACGCGATTCCGGCACATACACACAACCATTAATTGTCAATTAAAAACGAAGTTTTTCATGTTAGACAAGATTATACACTATTCGCTGCACAACAGGCTGCTGATACTGATTTGCTCCCTGTTGTTGATGTTTGCGGGAGGCTACACGGCGTTCCACACGGACGTGGATGTCTTTCCCGACTTGAACGCGCCGACCGTCGTCGTCATGACGGAGGCAAACGGCATGGCCCCCGAAGAGGTCGAACGCTTGGTCACCTTCCCTGTGGAGACGGCCGTCAATGGCGCCACCAACGTGCGCCGCGTCCGCTCCTCGTCGACCACCGGCTTTTCGGTCGTCTGGGTGGAATTCGACTGGGGCATGGACATCTATCTGGCACGCCAGATCGTATCGGAGAAGCTCGCCGTCGTCAGCGAGAACCTTCCGGAAAACGTAGGCAGACCGACGTTAGGCCCGCAGTCCTCCATACTCGGAGAGGTGATGATTATCGGCCTGACCGTCGACGAGACAAAAGCGACCGAAGAGGCCACAACACAGATGGAGCTGCGCACGATTGCCGACTGGACCATCCGCCCGCGCCTGCTCTCGACGGGCGGCGTGGCGCAAGTAGCCGTCATCGGCGGCGACATCAAGGAATATCAAATCCTGCTCGACCCCGCCCGCATGAAACATTATGGCGTGACGCTCGACGAGGTGATGGCCGTCACCCGCAACATGAACCGCAATGCCAACGGCGGCGTGCTCTATGAATATGACAACGAATACATCATTCGAGGTGTGCTTTCGACCACCGACGCGGCGGAAATCGGGAAAGGCGTCGTCAAGACGATTGCCGGCTCACCCGTGTTGCTGGAAAACATCGCCACCGTCAAGGTGGGCAGCAAAAGCCCCAAACTGGGCATGGCATCCGAAAAGGGAAAACCGGCCGTCTTGATTACCGTCACCAAGCAGCCCAACACCAGCACGCTCGAACTGACAGACAAGCTCGATGCCGTCATGGCCGATTTGCAGGAGAATCTGCCACAAGACGTGCATGTCTCGACCGACATCTTCCGTCAGAGCCGCTTTATCGACAGCTCCATCGACAACATAAAACGGAGTCTCTTCGAAGGAAGCCTTTTCGTCGTCATCATCCTCTCCCTTTTCTTGATGAACGTCCGGACGACCATCATCTCGCTCGTTGCCCTTCCGCTCTCGCTGCTCGTCTCGGTCTTGACCCTCCACTACATGGGGCTGACCATCAACACGATGAGCCTCGGCGGTATGGCGATTGCCATCGGTTCGCTGGTGGACGACGCCATCGTGGACGTGGAGAACGTCTTCAAGCGCATCCGCGAGAACCGCGCCCTGCCACCCGAAGCACGCCGTTCCATTCTGGAAGTCGTGCACGACGCCTCCTGCGAAGTCCGCATGCCGATTCTCAACTCGACGCTCATCATCGTCGTCAGCTTCGTCCCCCTCTTTTTCCTGAGCGGGATGGAAGGACGGATGCTGATTCCGCTGGGTATCGCCTTCATCGTGGCCCTGTTTGCCTCGACAGTTGTCGCACTCACGCTGACGCCGGTGCTCTGCAGCTACCTGCTGAAGGGGAAGAACCGGGACGGCGGCATGCCTGCTACGTATGAGGTAGACCCTCACCTGAGGGAGTCGTGGGTCGCCACTAACCTGAAGCGTGTGTACAAGAAAGCGTTGATGGGCGCATTGGAGCACCGCCGTGCCGTGTTGGGCACGACCATCGCTCTCTTCCTCGTCGCACTGGGCACGTTCTTCACACTCGGTCGCAGCTTCCTGCCGCCGTTCAACGAAGGGTCGTTCACGATTAACGTCAGTTCGCTGCCCGGCATCTCGCTCGAAGAATCGGATGCCATCGGGCGGCGTGCCGAACTGCTGCTGATGGAGGTGCCCGAAATCCAGACCGTCGCCCGCAAGACGGGTCGCGCCGAACTGGACGAGCATGCGCTGGGCGTCAACGTCTCCGAAATCGAAGCCCCCTTCGTCTTGGGCGGCCGGACGCGCGAGGAGGTGACCAACGACGTCCGCCGGAAGCTCTCGGCCATCAGCGGGGCGAACATCGAAATCGGGCAGCCCATCTCGCACCGCATCGACGCGATGCTTTCCGGAACAGAGGCCAACATAGCCATCAAGCTGTTCGGGACAGACCTGAACCAGATGTTCCTGATAGGCAACCAAATCAAAGAGGCCATCGAAGGCATCGAAGGGCTGGTAGACCTGATGGTGGAACAGCAAATCGAACGCCCGCAGCTGGCCATCACGCCGCGCCGCGAACTGCTGGCGCAATATGGCATCACGCTCCCGCAGTTTGAAGAGTATGTGAACGTGATGTTCAGCGGCGAAGCAGTCAGCCAAGTGTACGACAACGGACGCACCTTCGACCTCACCGTCAAAACCTCCGAAGAGAGCCACCGCACGATGGAAGACATCCGTAATCTGATGATTGACGCCGGCGGACAGAAGGTGCCGCTCAGCTACGTGGCAGACATCCGCTCGACAACAGGCCCGAACACCATCAACCGCGAGAACGTGCAGCGTAAAATCGTCGTCAGCGGCAACGTCTCCGAACGCGACCTGCGCAGCGTGGTCAACGAGATACAGGCGAAGGTCGAAGCCCGGATTGAACTACCCGAAGGGTATCACATCGAATACGGCGGGCAATTCGAGAGCGAACAGGCGGCGAGCCGAACCTTGCTCCTGACGTCGCTCATGGCGATTCTCGTCATCTTCATGCTGCTTTACCACGAGTTCAAGGATGCGCGTGAAAGCGGTGTCGTCCTGCTCAATCTGCCGCTCGCGCTGATTGGCGGCGTGTTCATCCTGCGCTTTACGTCGGGCGAAATCAGCATCCCCGCCATCATCGGGTTCATCTCGCTGTTTGGCATCGCCACGCGCAACGGGATGCTGCTCATCAGCCACTACGCGCACCTCCGGACCGTCGAGAAGAAGCCGCTCCGCGAAGCCGTCATGCAAGGCTCGCTGGACCGTCTGAACCCGATTCTGATGACGGCTCTCTGCTCGGCGCTGGCACTGATTCCGCTGGCCCTGAATGGCGACCAACCCGGCAACGAAATCCAAAGCCCGATGGCGACCGTCATCTTGGGCGGATTGCTTACTTCTACTTTCCTGAACGGATTCATCATCCCGATTGTCTATTTATTAATGAATCAAAAAGACGATACAAAAGAATGAAACGATTACTATTCACCTTTCTGTTCGCCACTACGCTGTACACAGGAGCAGCCCAATCGTCTATCGACGAGGTACTCCGCAGCGTAGAAAACAACAACAAGGAGCTGCAAGCCAACCGCCAGTTAGTAACGGCACAAACACTGGAAGCCAAGCTGGACAACAACCTGCCCGACCCGACCGTCACCTACTCGCACCTTTACGGGAACCAAGAGGGAATGGGGTTCACAGGCGAGTTTATCGCCTCCCAGTCGTTCGACTTCCCTTCGCTCTACGCCCAGCGCAAGAAGCTGTCCCAATTACAGGGAGAGAACTTCACGAAACAGGGTGACGAGGTACGCCAGCAAATCCTGCTGCAAGCCAAAGAGGTTTGCCTCGATTTGATTCTGCTCAACCAGCAACAGCAACTGCTCGACCTGCGCCGCCGGAACGCCGAGCAACTGTCGGCACTCTATGCCGAACGGCTGGAAAACGGAGACGCGAACATCTTGGAGACAAACAAAATCAACTTGGAGCTGCTCAACGTGCGCAACGAAGCCCGCATGAACGATGCCGCCCGCACCGCCAAGCTGCAAGAGCTGGCCGCGCTCAACGGAGGCATCGCCATCCCGTTTGCCGACACCGCCTATGTACCCGTCGAGCAGCCCGCCTC
The DNA here is from genome assembly GCA_964465405.1 of uncultured Parabacteroides sp. Lineage (GTDB taxonomy): Bacteria > Bacteroidota > Bacteroidia > Bacteroidales > Tannerellaceae > Parabacteroides. The sequence goes on from CAYXIX010000029.1 coordinate 7,769, forward strand.
GCTGGCCGACCTGCAACAAGAGGTTTTGACGGCAGACCCCCGCTTGCAGTCGCTCCGCAGCGCCCAACAGGCCGCCCTACGCCAAATCAGTGTCAGCCGGGCCCAAGGGCTGCCCTCGTTCGAACTGGGCTACCGGATGAACCCCTCGTCGGGCGGGCAGCGCTACAACGGTTTCCTTGTCGGTATCAGCATCCCGCTCTTCTCCAACCGCCACAACGTCAAGCAGGCGAAGGCGCAGAGCCTTTACACCGACCTGCAACTGGAGAGTACGACGACCGCCGTCGAGAACGAGCTGATGCAGCTCTACAACCGCTCGGTCGCCCTGAAAGCCTCCATCGACGAGTACCGCACGGAGCTGGAGCGGCAAAACAGCCTCGCCCTGCTGAACAAGGCGATTCAGGCGGGCCAGATTTCGATGATTGAATATTTTGTGGACGTCACCACGCTCTACCAGAGCTTGCAGAACTACATGCAGCTACAGAACGAATATCAGAAAGTGATGGCGCAAATCTATAAATACAAGCTATAAACAATCAACAATGGAACACAGATGACACGGACAGGCACGGATTTCTTTAACTAATCATATTCGTGTCATCCGTGTTCCATTTCCCGAAGGCATCCTTTGACGTAATACCGGCGGCATTGGTCACGGTCGACTCCATGCACGCAACAAAAGGAGCGCAAATGACGCAGATAGGTACGGTTTTTATGGGCAGTTGTAATTTTTTAACTCTTCCAGCGCCAACGTTTGCTCTGTCCAAAGATCCATCACGTTGGAAAACTCTTTCTTGAGGTCGGCATATTGCGTGTAGAGCGAGGTGTCGGCGGCGCCTTCGGGTGTCGCAAGACGGGCTTCGAGGGCAGCAATCGTCTTCTCCAATTCTTCGATGCGGGCTTCCGACTCGGCGACGACCCGCTCGGCTTTCTTGACGGCGCGCGCCTGCTCCTTGTGGGCTTCGTAGGATTGCTTGCTTGCCGATTGCGGAACGTCCGGTTGGGGCACACCGGCTTTGGAGGCGGCAGAGGCAGATTGCTCCAGTTCGCGCAAGCTCTCCATCTTCTTGCACTCCAAGAAGTCATAGATGCCGCCCAAGTGCTCGATGACGCGCTGGTTGCCGAACTCGTAGACTTTCCTGACAAGACCGTCTAAAAACTCGCGGTCGTGGGAGACGACAATCACCGTCCCGTCGAAATCTTTCAGCGCTTCCTTCAAGACATCTTTCGAGCGCATGTCGAGGTGGTTGGTCGGCTCGTCAAGTATCAGTAGGTTGACCGGCTCGAGCAGGAGGCGAATCATCGCCAGCCGGGTCTTCTCGCCGCCGGAGAGAACCCGGACCTTCTTCTCGGAGGCTTCGCCGCCAAACATGAAGGCACCCAAGATGTCGCGTATCTTCGTCCGGATGTCGCCCTGCGCCACGTAGTCGATGGTCTCAAAGACGGTGCGGTTCTCATCCAAAAGCTGGGCTTGGTTTTGCGCGAAGTAGCCGATCTTGACGTTGTGACCGAGCTGGAGCTTGCCGGTAAAATCGGTAATCTCGCCCATGATGCACTTCACCAACGTAGACTTTCCTTCGCCATTACGCCCGACGAAGGCGACCTTGTCGCCCCGATGGATGGTGAAGGTGGCGTGGGCAAAGACCAGATGGTCGCCGAACCGTTTCGACACATCTTCAGCTATTACCGGATAGGAGCCGGAACGGGGCGCAGGCGGGAACTTGAGATTCAGCATGGCGGTGTCGAACTCGTCGACCTCGATGCGTTTCACCTTCTCCAGCTGCTTGATGCGCGACTGCACTTGCGTAGACTTAGTCGCCTTATAGCGGAAGCGCTCGATGAAGGCTTCGGTGTCGGACAGCATCTTCTGTTGGTTTTCGAAAGCGCGGAGTTGCTGCTCGCGGCGCTCCTTGCGGAGCTGTACATATTCGGAATATTTGACCTTGTAATCATAGATTTTACCCAGCTCGATTTCGATGGTGCGGCTGGTGGTATTGTCGATGAAGGCGCGGTCATGCGAGACGAGGATGACGGCATTGGCACGCGTGGCGATGAAGTTTTCTATCCATTGGATGGACTCGATGTCGAGGTGATTGGTGGGCTCGTCGAGCAACAAGACGTCAGGCCTGCGGAGCAGGAGCTTCGCCAGCTCGATGCGCATACGCCAGCCGCCGCTGAACTCAGAAGTGGGTCGGTCGAAGTCTTCGCGCCGGAAACCCAAGCCAAGCAGCGTGCGTTCCAACTCGGCGTGGTAGTTCATCCCGCCCATCAGCTGATACTGTTCCGTGAGCTGAGTGATGCAGTCGATGAGGCGTTGATAGGCATCGGTTTCATAATCCGTCCGCTCGGCGAGTTGGTTGTTCAGCTTCTCGATTTCTTTCGCCTGCTCGTGGATATGCGCAAAAGCCTGTTCGGTCTCTTGGCGCACGGTTTGCGTATCGGTCAGCTGCATCTGTTGGGGAAGATAGCCGATGGTGGTTCCTTTGGGCACGCTGACCATCCCGGACGTCGGCGACTGCAAGCCGGCAAGAATTTTCAACAGGGTCGACTTGCCTGCACCGTTCTTCCCGGCCAGCGCAATCCGGTCTTTCTTATTCACGACAAACGAAACATCATCAAACAGCGTAAAAGCGCCAAATTCCACCGTCAAGCCTTTTACAGAAATCATCTCTTTTACACGCTATCCTATTTAGTCTTTCTCTTCTTTTGTCAAATCCAGTTTTTCATTATCACCGCCTTTTTCAAAATACTGCTTACGCAAAGGATTTGCCGTCGCAGCACGATTGCGGGCGCGATTGCGGTAAATATCCAATGCAGCATACAGCGCTTGACGGAAGGAGGTTTCGGAAGCGAGGTTCTGCCCGGCGATGTCGTAGGCAGTCCCATGATCAGGCGAAGTACGCACGATAGACAGCCCTGCCGTATAGTTCACGCCATCGTCCATCGCTAAGGCTTTGAAGGGAATCAAGCCCTGATCGTGGAACATCGCCAGCACACCGTCAAACTTTTCATACATCCGGGCGCCAAAGAATCCGTCGGCAGCATAAGGGCCAAAGACCATCACGCCCTTCTTCTCTGCTTCTTGAATGGCGGGAATAATGATTGTTTCCTCTTCATTGCCCAATAAACCGGCATCGCCCGCATGCGGATTCAGCGAGAGCACGGCAATGCACGGGCGGACAATGCCGAAATCTTGTTTCAGAGACTGGTTGAAAATGCGCAGTTTCGAAACGATGTTTTCCACCGTAAGGAGTGATGACACCTGCGAAAGCGGCACATGCCCTGTCACTAAAGCGACCCGGAGATTGTCTTTCATCAGAATCATCAAAGCTTTCCGGCCTTGCCCGCCAAAGTGTTGTTCCAGATATTCTGTGTGACCGGGGAAATGAAACTGCGGGTTCTGGATGTTATGTTTGTTGATGGGTGCTGTCACCAGCACATCCACCGTTCCCCGTTTCAAATCGGCTACGGCAGTTTCCAGCGAAAGATAAGCGGCCTCGCCTGCTACCGCCGTCGAACGGCTTAACTCCACTTTGGTCTCATCATCCACGCAATTGATGATATTGACACGGTTCTCGCCTGCATCTTCTGCTTGCGTAATGATATTCAGATTCATCGCAGGCAAATCCAACACTTTCCGATGATAAGCTGCAATTTTCGCCGACCCGTAAATGACCGGTGTGCATAACTCTGCAATACGTGTATCGGATAATGTTTTTAACATTACCTCATAACCAATCCCGTTTATATCTCCATGGGTAATCCCCACTTTTATCAATCGTTCTTCCATCTATCTACTCTACTACTTGCTGTTTTCGTCAGAGTTTTTCGACTCTTCTTTTGCTTTTGTTTCTTCAAATTCTCCCGGCAGGCGCAAGGTATAGAGAGCGGATTCTACACGGCGTATGTAATTCCGTTTATCTGTTTCAGGCGCATAGACAAACCCTTCGACAACAACAATCCGTTCATTCTTCTCATCCACACGTGCATGACTGACAAAAGGCCCTCCCATTATATCGCCTTCAACCTGCCAAAGTCCTCGCAGCTCCCCGCAATATTTGCCATTCACTGTTATCGAAGTATAAGTAACCCACGCTGAATCTGTCGCCATATAGGAATTGGGAAAAGCTCCCGGCATATTTTGCTTCATCACCGAGTCCCGTTTCCGAATCAGGTATTCTTTTGTAAAGGTATTGGTATCCTGATAGGGGAAATCATAGACCACCATATCCGAACGGCCGGTGGCGGCATTATTCGATGCCCAAAAGAAACCGGTCGTATCCCGATAATAGGTCATGCTACCGGGAGCGTTCAGCTCCACATCGAAACGTTTCTTCACGTGCTCCATCACAACCGTGCTATACTCTTTCTTTAACTGACTAATTGTACGCTCTCGTTCGCTCTTGGAGAAAAAGTTTACAAGACTCTTTGGATGCGCATTTACGTATTCCAAAATGGTTTCAGTATCAGGAGCCGTCATCGTCAAAACAACCTGATTTTTCGCCCACCTGTTCTTCTCAGAACTTAAAGACACTTTCGTATAAAGACTTTTGTCAACCTTCACAATCAAGATGTTGCGTACATAAGTCAATAGGCCGTCAAAATGAACAGGCATTGCATACGTAACCTTAAAGGCAGGTTCGGCCTGAGGCAATCCCGGTATATCGGAAGCCAATTCGGCTTTGATCGCCTGCCCGCCCGGCGCATCCCAAGCGGTCTTATCCATCGTTACCACTATTTCATACGCAAAACCGGTCGCATTTCTCAAAACAGGCCCTGAATTACAGGCGCCCAACAAGCAAAGAAATGCAAGCATACTAATCAATAATGAATGTGTTTTCATAACTTGTCTTATTTTTGTTCGCAAATATAGTTTTTCCCTTTCAAAAAAATTCTTTTCTGCGCATTTTTTCCGTTTGCTTCGCCGTCGAGAGCATCCCGCAGGCGGCAAAAATATCTTCACCGCGCGAGGCGCGAATCGTGCAAATAATGCCTGCCGCATTCAAAATCTGCTGGAATTTCTCCATCCGTTCCGGAGCCGGACTTTCCAGGGAGACACCGGGAATGGCGTGAAAACGAATCAAATTGACCCGACATGGGATGCCAGACAACAAATCTACCAACGCTCTTGCATGACGCACATCGTCATTCAAATCTTTGAAAACAATGTACTCGAAAGAGACACGCCGCTGATGCGTGAAATCATACTGCCGAATCAAATCAAGCACACCATGTATCGGGAAGACTTTTTCAACCGGCATCAAAAACTGTCTTTCCTCCGGGAAAGGAGAATGTAGGCTGATTGCCAAATGACATTCACTTTCATCCAGAAAACGCTTCAAGCCTTTCGCGCCAATCGTGGAAACAGTAATCCGCTTCGGGCTCCACGCATAGCCATAAGGAGCCGTCAGGATTTCCAAGACCTTATGCAATTCGTCTGTATTATCCAAAGGCTCTCCCATTCCCATAAAAACGACATTGGTCAGTTCGCTCACTTCGGGAAGTGACTGGATTTGGTTCAAGATTTCATTCGCGCCCAAGTTCTTGCGGAAGCCCTGCTTCCCTGTCATGCAAAAAAGGCAATTCATCTTGCAACCGACTTGCGAAGAGACGCATAGCGTAGCCCGCTCTTCCGCCGGAATATAAACCGATTCCACAAAATTGCCCGGCCCCGCCGGATAGAGATATTTGATTGTTCCATCGACCGAATGGACATAATCCACCGGCGGAACAGCCCCTATCTCATAGCGTTCTTCCAGCCACACCCGTTTAGCTGCCGCGATATTGGTCATCCCCGCAACAGCTGTAACCCTCTTTTTATATAACCAATCCGCCATCTGCTTCGCGGCATAATTCGGGAGCGATGCTTCGGCGGCAACCGCTTTCAGTTCGTCCAAAGTCATTCCCAAGAGAGGTCTTTTTTCATTCATTGCATTTACAAGTTTTCACGGCACAAAGGTACAAAAAGGAGGGCACACCGTTGAGATATGCCCTCCTTTCTTCTATCAACTATTTCTATTCTTCATCCCAGAACGGCGACTGTACAAGCGTCGGATCTGTATCTATCTGGGTCTGATAAATCGGGAACCAGTAATATTTCCGTTCATACACACGGGTCATATAAATTGTACGGACGAAATAAGCGGTCGGGTCTTCCGGGTCATCCGAGAGTGTCGTCCCGCTGAAGTTCATGCCATACATCGGCTGGTCTAAAACCTCCTCCGCTTTCATCCATCGGCGAAGGTCGAAGTACCGGATGCCGTTTTCACAACAAAGTTCCACGCGGCGTTCACGGTAAATGGCTTCGCGTACCTCATCCTGATCCCCCCAATTAAGCGGAATCCGTTCGAAACCGTTGCTATCCGTTCCGGTTCCGTACTCCGGCACACCTGCCCGTTCGCGAATCAAATTGAGATACTCCTGTATGTCGGAGTTACCCGGATCGCATTCATTCAGCGCCTCGACATAGTTCAGATAAGCCTCGCCCAACCGGTACACGATACCGGGACGATAGGGATAAACCCCATCACGAGCATTCTGTTCCAACGAGACCCTTTTCCGGTTCAGATAACCGCCTTGCGGGGCATCGTGGGTCGGTCCGCCATCGTCTTCACCTGACATAAACAGGGTTTCACGACTCGCCTGATGATACCATTGCCTGTTCCACATGACCGTCAGATAGAAACGCGGTTCACGGTTGACATACATATTATACGTTCCGGCCGCAGCCACTTGGTTATACGTATTCCCGTCTGCGCGCACTTCATCGATTGTCGCCCCTTCGCACCCCCGATACAAATTATAACTGGTTTTCCGAACGTCCGCTTCGGTAGAGAAGCCCCGTTCCGTATAACCGGATGCGGGATCGATAATCGGAGAACCATAATTCCCGTTATATCCCGTAATCGGATAGGTACCGTCTTTCAT
>CAYXIX010000029.1:14792-17676 GCA_964465405.1 uncultured Parabacteroides sp.
GCATGGGCATTTTCTATAAATTGATAGGCAGACCGGATGCGGATGGGGCAACCTGCCCATACATCCCCGTTCCAACTCGAATTCGTGTACCATTGTCCGACGGTGAATAACAACACGTTACCCCACCATTGATACCAACGCTGCGACGGATCCAAATCGTCACCAAAAATATCAAACCCATAACTATTCGACATCTCCCAATAAGGATCCGGAATTTTGTTATACACGCCAGAGAGCCAATCCTCCATTCGGGTTTTATCGTTGAACACCATTTCCATTGTCAGCGTATCGTCGGGCGCATTGTCGAGAAAATCCGCACAACCGGCAAAAAACAAGCTGGCAAAAGCAATCAGAAAATATTGTAATCGTTTCATATTCACTTCTATTTTAAACAATTATGGTATTAAAAATTAACATCAAACCCAACCGAGAACGACTTCATCACCGGGTACTTCGCCCCGTTCTGCGTGTCAAGTTCAGGATCCCACAAGTCAAATCCGGAGAAGGTAAACAGGTTGGATCCCTTCGCATACAGCCGTATGTTCGACAAGCCGATACGGTTCACCCATCGCTTCGGGAAGGTGTAGCCTATCTCGATGTCTTTCACGCGAAGCATGCTCATGTTGCGCAACCACCAAGTGGAGTTTTGGTTGTTGTTTGAGTTCTCTCCGTATGACAAACGCGGATAAAAGACATCTTGGCTCGGATTCTCTTCCGTCCAACGGTCCGTGTAATTGCTGAAGATGTTCCCCATCGCTCCCATAGACGCACCGGGAAGGAAATAGCTTGCCACGCCACCGATGAAACGATACGTCCTTCCGTTCCCTTGGAAGAATACGTTGATGTCCACATTCTTGTAACGGCCGGAAGCGCCGAATCCGTACACGATTTCCGGGTCGACCGTTCCGCCCAAAGCCGTCTCATCCATCGAATTGATTACTCCGTCTCCATTCACATCGACATATTTGATGTCACCCGGACGAACGGTGGTGAATGTGTGGGCAGGGATATCGTCCTTCAAAACCAATTCGCCATCCTCGTTCGTAACAAAATCGTCTTCCGTGAAGAGCCGTTCGGCAATCAGTCCGAACAACTCATTGACGCTGTGCCCCGTCCTCTGGCGGTTGGTTCCGATACGACCGGGCGGTTCGTCCTGCTCGATGATTGTGTTGTGCGCATAGGTGAAAGTTCCCCTGAAACTGACATCGATGTCACGGTTGATTGCCTGGTTGTATGTCAGCGACAGGTCAACCCCGCCATTGTTCACTTTTCCGAAGTTGGCCCAAGGCGTTTCACGGAAACCTGCAGCCGTCGGGATGTTGCTCCGTTGCATAAAGATGTCACGACGCTGCTCTTTGAACCAGTCTACCTGCAGGTCAATGGCATTCAATAACCCTAATTCAAATCCGACGTTCAACTTTTCCACCGTTTCCCATCTCAAATTCGTCACAGCGACCTCCCCTTCATAACGGGAAGAACGGCTGTAATCGGCATTCACGCCCCATTGGTAACTTCCGTCCGTGTCGATGGTTGCCAAATAAGCGAACCGCCGTCCACTCATCTCGTCGTTACCGGTCAATCCCCACGAAGCACGGAACTTGATTTTACTGAACGTACTTTTATACGGTTCCATGAACGGCTCTTCCGACAAAAGGTAACCGACGGCCACAGAAGGGAAGAACCCGAAACGGTTCCCTTTTGTAAAGTTCTCCGAACCGTTGTAACCGAAATTGAACTCGGCAATATAGCGGTTGTCATACGTGTAGGAGAGACGCCCGGCGATACCCATCCGGCGGTATGGAACAACGGATCCATCGTTATAGTCGCGTTGGTTGTAGAAGAACATCGCATGGACCGCATGTTTGTCGTCGAAGGTTCGGTCATACGAAAAGCTCCCTTCCAAATAGGTGCTTTTGTCCCCCCAATCCGCGCCGGTCGACGTATCCAAGAATTCTTGCCCGTCAGTACCGGTGGAAAGCACCAGATTGCCCTCCTCGTCTCTCGAAGTGGCGGGATTGTAATAGGTCGGGGTTCGCGACCGCGTCACGTAGGAGCGAGAATAACGGTCGAAAGAGAACAGCCCCCGGAACTTCAAACCCGGCGTGATGAATTTCAAGTCCTGGTCAATCGTGAAAGAGGATTCTATCTTCGATGCCGTTGCGAGGGTGTAACCGTGTTGCGTCGCCCTCGCCCAAGGATTGCTCCGGTTTAGCACCCTGACGTTACGTTGTTCGGAATATTGCGTCGGATGGACGAAAGGAGGCGTTTCGAATGCCGACGACCAGATATCGTCGCTTGAATAGTACGGACTGTTCGTCTCTTGCAAATAACCGCCGATGTTGACGCCTACTTCCGTTGTTTTGGTAACATTGATGTCCACATTGGAACGTACGTTGTATTTGTTCAAACGCATGCCCGAATTCCAGCTATTGTTGTCGTCGGTGACGAAGATGCCCCGCTCCCCATAGTAGGATGCGATCAGTGCATACCGCAGGATGTCGCTACCGCCGGTGATGGTGAGGTCGGCGCGCGTATTGGATGCCATGTCTTTGGATACGGCATCCAGCCAATTGACATCCGGATACAGCTCCGGGTCTGTCTGGTCCCGATATGCGGCAATCATCTCGTCGCTATATAGCTGATAGGTATTACCCGCATCCAGGTATAATTCATTCATCAGTTCCAGGTATTCAACGGAGCCGATATATTCCGGAAGTTTGGTGGGCGAGGTGAACCCCTGCTCGAAATGGACGTTGACTTTGGGTTTCCCCAGCTGCCCGCGCTTCGTCTTCACGATAATGACGCCGTTGGCGCCCCGCACACCGTAGACCGCGCTGGCCGCCGCATCTTTCAAGACGGTAAACGATTCGATTTCGGCGGCCGA
>CAYXIX010000029.1:17776-19317 GCA_964465405.1 uncultured Parabacteroides sp.
GCCGACTGTAACCTCCTGTGCTTCAAAGCCGATATAACTGAATACCAACACCGAACTGCGATCGGGTACTTCAAGGAAGTAATTCCCGTCTATGTCCGTCGTCGTTCCGATGGTCGTCCCCTTGACCACCACGTTCACGCCCGCCAGAGGCGTTTGTTGTGCGTCCCGCACAGTTCCGTTAATGATAATTGCTCTGTCTTGTTGCGGTTGCCCGCTTACTACCGGGTATACCTGCGGCACAGATTCTGCCCATAGCTTCTGTTGATTAAGGGCCAGACCGAAAGCGGCAACCAGACTAATTAGATAAATTTCTTTTTTAATCATAATGAATTAATGTTTTTGATGTTGATTAATTTGTTAGCAACAATCCATGAAATCATGATTGCAGACTTAAAATAAACTGACCTTCTCCATAAGCATTTTGTTTTTAATTGTTAATAATCGGAACATTCACCCCATTACTATCTCACTTTTATAAAATAAAGTCACTCTTTGCAGACATCCGGCGGGCAAACCCTCCTACCCGCTTTAACATCTCTTCACGTGTATCCACCCCGCACCGGTACCCCGCTCCTACCCGATACCTATGCCTCGCAGGCACGGGACACCGGCGCCCCGTACCCTCCCCGCACCGGAGTCCCGTGCCTACGGAGCACCGGCATCGGGCGGGCACGGGGCTCAGATGCCGCCGGGACGCTCCTCCCCTGCCCCGCCTTCGTCTGCCGCACCGACCGTCAGCAGCACCGGAAACCGGTACGAGCGCGGCGTCTTGACCAACGAATAGTTACTTCCCAGCTGTGTCGTCACGCTCAGGTAGTACTGTCCGTCTGAAAGTTGGGGGATGGAAATGATAATCTGCGATTTCGTGTTCGAGACAATCAAACCGACTTTGACCGGTTCGCCGCCCGCTTCCGGCGTGAAGTAGACGCCGACAGACGGGTCGTCGCCTTTCAGCAAGATGTTGCTGCCCTTGATGATGGCGGGAGCGCCTGCCGTCAGCTGCCCGTTGCGGCTGTTGGTCGTCGAATCGGTAATCTCTTCTATCATCGGGCCGACGGTGGCGATGTCGGCATTCACGTAGATGTTTTCCAATGCCTTGAACAGCTCCGAACCGGGAGTAAAGGTCACCCCTATCGGATTGTTTGCCGAGCGGTAGTCCGATTTCTTGCCATCGAACGAACCGCCGATGTTCAACAGGTATTGCCCCATTTTGTCGACTAGGCTTTTCCCTTCGGCAATGGCTGCGATTTTAAGGTCGTCCGTGATGTTCAGGATATTCTCGATGGTTTCCGCACGGTATTCGGTGCGCCCTTCCACAAACCGCTGGGCGATGTCCTTGTTGCGGAGCGTCCCGGTTATCCGGATTTTGCCGCTGTAGTCGCCCAGCCGCTCTGTCAGTACATTGTCGTACAAATCGACTGTCAAAATTTTCTTCTCTGCCATTTGTTTCTATTTTTTGCTTTCGCAGGTTTATAATTATTGTAAGCATCCGATAAAATACACATTGTAAAGCCATTCACTCTTCTGTTACTTTGCCAACA
>CAYXIX010000030.1:0-12405 GCA_964465405.1 uncultured Parabacteroides sp.
CAATTTATTGTTATAACTTTACGCTCTGTGTTGCACTTGCTCGTTGACTCTGCCTCGCCGGACAATTGGCAATAAAGTTTGGAGATAGGTTTAAATTGTTGTAAATTTACGCTCGTCGGGACGGGTGACTCGCCTCTTGGCGCTGGCCGCTCCCAGACCGATGAGCTTGAACGAGAACAGCACATGACATAGTTTATTTTACGCACTCTGTCAGTGGATAAGAAACAACTGTGTCGAGAGGCTCCTGTTCTTGTTTTAATTTTATTTCCGACTTGTTTTTGTTTGTACAATTTCGCAAAGGCATACAAAGAGAAATAATAAAAACAGAGAATCCTTTCGTATTTCTGTGCTCACAAAAATACGTTTTAGAAACATTCCCCGCATATTCCGACGAGGAAAAGAGGCGGGGAAGGGGCATGTTTTATAACATAGGCAAGTACAGTTTGCGAGTGACGGTTCCGCGATTACTTTGCAGTTGCAGCAGATACACGCCTTGCGTATGGCCGGGAAGGGAGAGGGTACATGCCCCTGCCGTCACCTGCCGGGTGAAAATGCATTGCCCGGTGAGGGTATACAGCCGAAGAAGCGTATTCTCCGGAAGGTTTTCCACGTGCAGCTGCCTGCCGGTGAGCGAGATATGCAGCTCGTCGGGGCAAGGCGTTTCGGTGTGTGTGCTGCTGGTTGATGGAACCGGTTCGGTTGGGTTCGCGCTTAGGAAAACGCCTGTGCGAATCATCTGAAGTTGTGCAGCAGATGTTGTGAGGGCTTGCACCTTTAATTCCGTCTCTTGAGAAGCTTTCAGGAAAAAGGCGGAGAAGGGCGGCAGGGCGTAGTCGGGGTTTTCGCGGATGGAATAGGTCTGATAAGTTTGGCCGTCGAACACATAGACATTCCCGTCCAGTGCCGGATTCGCTTCGATTTGCGACAGGGCGAGCGGTGCGGGCAGCGGATTGCCGCAGAGGAACCAGCCGAAGTTGGCTGCGTTGTCGGCTGTTTGGTCGCTTTGGATGGTGAGCGGAACCAGCCCGACACGCGCGAAGTCTTCCGGCATGCCGCCCACCTGCGAGGTAAACGACAGTGTCCGGTCGGTCGCTTCAGAATCAAGCGCGATTAAATAGCCTTTATTCTTCTCAAAGAGTGGCGTTTGCGGGTCGGTGTGGCGCGGAACGACTTCCCAGTTGCCGGATGCTTGATTTAGTGAAGCCCGCCGATCGCCGTCGTAGCGTTGCAGGTAAAAATAGTTGCCGCTCCCCTCAAACAGCTCGTCCTGTTGCTGGAAGCGAGAGTCGATTCCCGCCGGATAGACGTCGAATGGGAAAGAGATGAAATACCATTTGCCGGTTTCCTCGAAGGTCTTGTGCACGGTGATGCGACCGGACTGCTCCAGTGTCCCGTTCGAACGGAAAAACGCTTCATCACCATAGAGCGAAAGGTCGTGAAGCGAGAGAGCATTGCCCGTCAATAGCTGTAGACTCCCGGAGTGGATGGCGACGTCGCGGCATTGCGTGTCTGTACTGACAGTCGTTTCTCCTTGAATCAACGCACAGCGGTTGCGAAGCGGCGGGAGATGCGACCAGCGGGCAGTGTCGTTCCAATCGCCGGAACCGGAGAAGAGTGAGTAGGCGAGAATGTTGCCGGTGGCGTAAACGGAATCGAAGAGGAATGCGCCGTCGGCTTCTTCTTCCGGAGCATGGGAAAGAAGGGTCAGTTCGGAGGGATTGTTCTTGATGTAATTAAATTGCCAACCATTTTTGTGTAAATTGTCCAGCGGGACATTAATCGTTTCCGATTGGTTGTTCCTGTACGTCTGACACTGCAACGTTTGGTTTACCGTCAGATTTTCTCCTCTGAAATACACACAGATTTCCACCTTCTCATATAAGGAAAGCCGGAACGGTGTAAAGGCGACACTACTCCCTGCCGGAATTCGGAGTGTGTGCTCTTTTCCCGGCGGCAAAACATTTTTATCCGCTTGGTAAATCCAATTATCCCGGTCGGATTTCCCGAATGTTTGCAGCCGGAAAGTGTCAGACACAACCGGATTGTCTTTACTATTTACAAAACTTTCCCATGCAGATGGATTGGAAACTTGTGCCCGGAGCGGACACCCGGCGGCAAACAGAAAGAAGATCAGTACGCCGCAACTGAAATTAGAAACAGACTTTCTCATAGTTAATTTATTTGGAATTGTTATTATTTCCGACAAAGGTAAGAAATTAATCGAATTTTGTATCTTTACCGCATGAAAGAATTCATTATATCTGATGCACAAACGGAAAAGGTTGTTTTGGTCGGATTGGTTACGCCCGAACAGAATGAGCAAAAAGTAAAGGAATATTTGGATGAGCTGGCTTTTCTGGCAGACACCGCAGGCGTAGAAGCGGTGAAACGTTTTTACCAGAAGCTGGAGAAACCGAATGCGGTGACGTTTGTCGGGAGCGGCAAGTTGCAGGAGATTAAGGAGTATGTGGTGGAAAACGAAATCGGATTGGTTATCTTTGATGACGAGCTTTCTGCCAAACAGCTGCGCAATATCGAGAAAGAGTTGCAGGTGAAGATATTGGACCGTACGAACCTGATATTGGATATCTTTGCCCGCCGGGCGCAAACGGCTCACGCAAAGACGCAGGTCGAGTTGGCGCAATACAAATATATGTTGCCTCGCCTGACCCGTCTTTGGACGCATTTGGAGCGGCAACGCGGTGGTGTCGGCTTGCGTGGGCCGGGTGAAACGCAGCTGGAAACAGACCGCCGTATTATTTTGGATAAAATCTCCCGGCTGAAACGGGAATTGGTCGATATCGACAAACAGAAAAGTGTCCAGCGGAAGAATCGGGGGAAGATGGTGCGCGTGGCATTGGTCGGTTATACGAACGTCGGGAAATCGACGCTGATGAATCTCTTGAGCAAGAGTGAGGTGTTTGCCGAAAACAAATTGTTTGCGACATTGGACACGACGGTGCGGAAAGTGATAGTCGATAATCTGCCGTTTCTGCTTTCTGACACGGTAGGGTTTATCCGGAAGCTACCGACGGAACTGGTCGAGTCTTTCAAGTCGACATTGGATGAGGTGCGCGAGGCGGATTTGCTGGTGCATGTCGTCGACATTTCCCACCCATCGTTTGAAGAGCAAATCGAAGTGGTCAACCGTACGCTTGCAGAGATAGACGGACGGGAAAAGCCGATGATTCTTGTATTCAACAAAATTGATGCCTTCACGTTTGTCCCCAAAGAGAAAGACGATTTGACGCCGCGAACGCGCGAAAACATCACGTTGGAAGAGTTGAAACATACATGGATGAACAAGTTGGCAGACAACTGCCTGTTTATCTCGGCTAAAGAGCGGACCAACATCGACGCGCTTAAATCACTGCTTTATGAGCGCGTGAAGCAGATTCATATTACCCGCTTCCCTTACAACGATTTTCTTTATCAGCAATACGATGAAGAATAAACACAGTTATTCGCGCGGCAGGCTTCTTGGGTGATGTTCCAGAATCTCTTTCCGCAGGAATTCGCGGTCGATGTGTGTGTAGATTTCGGTGGTGGTGACGCTTTCGTGTCCCAGCATCTCTTGGATGGCAATCAGGTTGGCGCCACCCTCCAGCAGATGGGTGGCAAATGAATGGCGGAACGTATGCGGACTCACATTCTTTTGGATGCCGGCCTGTTCACTCTGAACTTTCACCACGTGGAAGACCATGATGCGGGAGAGTGCCGTCCCGCGCCGGCTGAGGAAAAGAATATCCTCGTATCCTTTTTTGACGGGCATCAGTTCGCGGTCTTCCAGATAATACCGGATTTCCTTGAGTGCCGTTTGGGAAATCGGGACGAACCGCTGTTTGTTCCCTTTCCCGATGACGCTGATAAACCCCTCGTCGGAATAGACGTCCGAGATGCGTAAAGAGGTCAGTTCGGAGACGCGCAACCCGCAGCTGTAGAGCACTTCGAGCATGGCCCGGTTGCGTTGCCCTTCCGGTTGGGTCAGGTCGATCGAGTCGAGTATGCGGTTGATTTCGTTTACTGTCAATACGGTAGGCAATTTCATGCCGATTTTAGGAGATTCCAGCAATTCGGTCGGGTCTGTCGAAATGTATCCGTCCAAGAATAGAAAGCGGTAAAACGATTTGATGCCGGAAATGATACGTGCCTGCGAACGGGGATGGATGCCGATATCCCGCAGGCGGGCGACAAATTGCTGCAAATCGTCGTACGTGACATCCCGATAGCTTTTGCCTTCACATTTGAGGAAATTCGTCAGTTTGTCGAGGTCTGTTAGGTAAGCATCTATCGAGTTGTCGGATAGTGCTTTTTCCAGATGTAAATAGGTTTTATACCGTTTGATTATGTCGTTCTGCAAATGCATGGATAAATCATAAAACTTTTCTATCTTTGCGGATTATTTCTTGTATGGGTTGATGCCATGCAAAGGTAATAAATTGCAATAAAATGAAGAAGATTCAGATTATTAATGGCCCTAATCTTAATCTGTTAGGCAAACGTGAACCGGCAGTATACGGCAATGCTTCGTTTGAAGGTTATCTGAGCAAGTTGCGCGCGCAGTATCCGCAGTGTGAAATCGCTTATTTCCAGAGCAATGTGGAAGGAGAGCTGATCAATAAAATCCACGAGGTCGGCTTTGATTATGATGGCATCATCTTGAATGCGGGTGCTTATACGCATACCTCTATTGCGTTGTTGGATGCCATTAAGGCGGTAGCAACCCCCGTAGTGGAGGTGCATATCTCGAATGTACATGCGCGCGAATCGTTTCGTCATGTCTCGATGATTTCCGCTGTTTGTAAAGGGGGGGTCTTGGGGTTCGGTTTGGATTCCTACCGGTTGGCGCTCGAATCTTTCTTGGTCTGAAAGTACGGACCGTAAAAAGAGGGAGCGGCATCCGACAGGAAATCCACCGGCATGAATTTGGTGATGCACTGGCATCTATTTAGGGAAGCCATAACGTGTTGATTATAAGAATAGTGTTTAATTGGTGAAAAATAACAGGTAAAAAGATAGTTCTATGTTGAAACATACAAAGATTGTTGCTACTATTTCCGACCAGCGTTGCGACGTGGAGTTTATTGACGCGCTTTATAAGGCCGGGATGAATGTGGTGCGCCTCAATACGGCACACTTGACGGAAGAAGGGTTGACTTGGGTTGTCAAAAACGTCCGTGCTGTTTCTGACCGAATAGGAATCTTAATCGATACAAAAGGGCCTGAGGTACGTACAACGGTGACGCAAGAACCAATCGCTTTCAAAACCGGAACAATTGTCCAAATGAAAGGTGATCCGGAGGGAGAGACGACTCACGATTGCATCTGTGTCTCTTATCGGAATTTCGTCAATGATTTGACGGTTGGTAGTGACATCCTCGTGGATGATGGAGATTTGGAGTTGAAGGTAATCGAGAAGCGGGAAGATTGCTTGGTTTGTGAAGTGGAAAATGATGCGACATTAGGGAGCCGGAAAAGTGTAAATGTACCGGGAGTCCGGATTAATTTGCCTTCACTGACTGAAAAAGACCGGAAAAATATAGTATGGGCGATTGAACATGATTTGGATTTCATCGCCCATTCTTTTGTGCGAAACAAACAAGATATAATGGATATCCAGCGGATGTTGGATGAGCATAACAGTTCCATCAAGATTATCGCTAAGATTGAAAATCAAGAAGGCGTGGATAATATCGATGAAATCTTGGAGGTTGCTTATGGCATCATGATTGCGCGCGGCGATTTGGGTATCGAGGTTCCGGCAGAGAAGATTCCGGGAATTCAGCGCGTGTTGATACGTAAATGTGTGGAGGTAAAGAAGCCGGTTATCGTGGCAACGCAAATGTTGCATTCGATGATTTCCAATCCGCGTCCGACACGTGCGGAGGTGACAGACATTGCCAATGCCATTTATTATCGGACGGACGCTTTGATGTTGAGCGGTGAAACGGCATACGGAAAGTACCCGGTCGAGGCGGTACAGACCATGGCGAAAGTGGCATGTGAAGCAGAAAAAACCAAATTGGCGGCTAACGATATACGTGTCCCGATTGAGGGTAACGACTTGGATGTGACCTCTTACTTGGCAAAGCAGGCTGTAAAGTCTTCCTCCAAATTGCATGTCAAAGCCATTATTACAGACAGCTACACGGGGCGGACGGCACGTTATTTGGCGGCATTTCGCGGTACTTCGACGGTTTTTGCCATCTGCTATAACCCGCGTGTGATGCGTATGTTATCGCTCTCTTATGGCGTTTGGGCGGTTTATCAGCCTTATCACGACAGCCGGCGTGGTTATTTCTATGATGCGTTGAACCAGTTGATAAAGAGTGGGCGGATTACGCGCAACGATATGGTTGCCTATCTGAGCGGTAGCTTTGGCGAGGGGGGCGGAACCAGCTTCTTGGAAATCAACAATGTGGGTAAAGTGTTAGACGCAGGGCAGAAATATCAATTGCCGACGTTTAAGGATTGATTAGATAAATCCGTATGTCTTCCGTCGTTCAAAATCCGGATTTGGGAGTCCAACTTGAGGACTATATGCTTTCTCATAGTGACAAAGAGGGGGCATTGCTCGCTGCTTTGACTCGGGATGCAAATGTGAATTTGCTCCGGCCGCGTATGCTGTCGGGCCATTTGCAAGGACGGATTCTGAAGATGTTTTGCCGGATGCTCCGGCCATACAGGGTGCTGGAGATTGGTACGTATACAGGATATGCGACACTCTGTATGGCTGAAGGACTGGAAAACGGAGCCCTGATTGATACAATCGAGATTAACGACGAGATGGAAGATTTCATGATGAAATATATAGGACAGTCTCCTTATCGGGATAAGATCCGGATTCATTTTGGCGATGCATTCACGATTGTCCCGACTTTGGATGAAACATTCGACATGGTTTTCATTGATGCGGATAAACGGCGCTATGTGGAGTATTTCGACATGGTTTTCCCTAAAGTGCGGCAGGGCGGACTGATTTTGGCTGATAACACGCTGTGGGACGGGCATGTCTTGGAAAGTCATCCGCATGATAAACAGACGCTGGGTATTCTCGAATTTAATGATAAAATCAAGCAGGACACGCGTATTGAAAAAGTAATTTTACCTTTGCGGGACGGATTGACGATGATATGGAAAAAATAAACAGAAAACGAATATGGAACATACAAGATTAAGTAAAGTAGAACGGCTTTTGCAAAAGGAGCTGAGTGATATCTTTCAGAAACAGACGCAAGCGATGCGGGGGGTATTGGTTTCAGTAAGTGTCGTACGTGTCAGTCCCGATTTGAGTGTGGCGCGGGCCTATTTGAGTATTTTCCCTTCAGATCGGGCTAAGGAGTTGTATGAAAATATTCGGGCGAATACAAAGACCATCCGGTATGATTTGGGACAGCGTATCCGCACGCAAGTCCGGAAGATTCCTGAACTGACTTTCTTCATAGATGATTCGCTTGATTACATTGAAAATATTGATAATCTGTTAAAGAAGTGAAAAGTTTTTGCGTTGAATGTCCCTTTTTACATAGCCAAACGTTATCTCTTTTCGAAGAAGTCTCATAATGCGATCAATATCATTTCGATGGTCTCCGTTTGCGGGGTTACCGTTGCGACAATTGCACTGGTTTGTGCGTTGTCTGTTTTGAATGGTTTTGTCGGTTTGGTCTCTTCTATGTTGAGTAATTTTGACCCAGAACTGAAGATTGTGCCTGTTCAAGGCAAGGTGTTTGATCCGGGTTTGCCGGCTATACAGGGAGTGAAAGCATTGCCGGAAATCAAATTATGGTGTGAGGTGTTACAGGATAACGCGCAGGTGCAGTATCGAGACCGTCAATTGACGGCGGTTGTAAAAGGGGTGGATGATTCGTTTGGGCAACTGACGCGGATTGATAGTATCTTGATAGATAGTCGGGACGGTAAGTTTGTATTAGCTGACGAAGTGGTGAATTATGCCACATTGGGTGTAGGCGCCGCCTTTGCTTTAGGTGTACGTCCTAACTATGCCGACCCGTTGGAGATTTATGCTCCGAAGCGGGACGAGAAGGTCAATATGGCGAATCCTGTGGCCTCTTTGAATCTGGAATATGCTTTTGTGGGCGGAGTGTATGCCACGAATCAACAAATGTATGACGAGGATTTTCTGCTAGTTCCGCTGGTAATAGCCCGCTCGTTGTTCCGGTATGAAAAAGAGGTGTCTGCGATTGAGCTGGCATTGCATCCGGGAGCGAACTTACACTCGGTCAAGCGCCAAATAAAATCGCTTTTGGGCGAAAATTTTGAGGTCAAGGATCGTTTTGAGCAGCAAGAGGCCTCATTTAAAATGATGCAGGGAGAGAAGTGGATGATTTTCCTGATACTTTGTTTTATCTTGGTTCTTGCTTTATTTAACGTCATCGGGTCGCTTTCCATGTTGATGATTGAGAAGAAAGAGGACGTGCGGACATTGCGGAACTTGGGGGCGGACGACCGGCTGATTCGACGTATTTTCCTATTTGAAGGGTGGATGATTTCCGGATTGGGGGCACTGGCCGGCATCGGGATAGGCTTGGCTCTTTGTCTTCTACAGCAGGAATTTGGGTTTATCAAATTGGGGCAAGCCGCAGGTTCGTTTGTGATTGATGCCTATCCGGTACGTGTGGAAGCGGGCGATATCATGTTGGTGTTGGTGACGGTTATGGCAGTCGGTTTCCTTGCCGCATGGTATCCCGTTCATTATTTGGGCAAAAAGTGGTTGAACGCATAAGATTGAACTCCCTCATAGACAGTGTATATAATTCCCACCATGAGTGTCGGCTTTCTCTCACGGTGATGTCTTGTTTTTGCACCCACTTGTGCAAAACTTTGCATGCACGTGGCAAAAAATAGCCCCTGCCATGAGGACGGGGCGCCTCTCACGAAGGGTTGCAACGGGACACTTGAATGCCGTCGTTTCGAGGAAAGCATTTTTGATAAGAGATAAATCAATAAAGAAAACAACAGTCCTTCATAATTTCTTTATTTTTACTCCCAAATTTATAAACAGGTGAACCATGATAAAACCTTTATTCAAATCGTTATTGTGTATCTCATTGTTGATACCGTCAAATAGTTGTATCCAAAAGGGAGACACTGTATTGGAAGCCGGATTTAAGAATCCGTCGGGAAAGGTACAAACTTCGGTGTATTGGTATTGGATATCCGGGAATGTCTCGGAGGAAGGAGTAAAGAAAGATCTGTATGCGATGAAAGAAGCCGGAATCGACCGGGCGTTTATTGGTGATATTGGGCAAACAGATGTCAAGACGCCTTATCCTACCGTTACGTTTCAGAGCGAAGAGTGGTGGAAGATTCTCCATACAGCTTTGAAAACAGCAACCGAGTTAGGTATTGAAATCGGAATTTTCAATTCTCCGGGTTGGAGCCAGTCGGGTGGTCCGTGGGTCAAACCGGAACAGGCAATGCGCTATCTGGCTTCTACACAGGTGGAAGTAAGCGGGGGGCAGAAAGTGGAAATCCCTTTGGAAAAACCGGGTGAAGATTTCCAAGACGTGAAGGTTATCGCTTTTCCTTCTGTCAATAAAAAGGCAGTGCGGTTGTCTGCTGCCAACACAAAAGTGTCTGCTTCGCCGGCATTGTCTAATTTGTCGGCATTGTTGGACGGGAAAAAGGAAACGGTTGTGCGTTTTGAAAAAGAGGGAACGCCTGTAATCCTTGATTTCCATGCGGACGAGCCGATTACATTGCGTAGTCTGAAAATCCATCCGGCTCATCATGCCATACAGGTGATGGCCCGTCTTTGGGTTAAAGAGAGCAGCGATTATCGTCTTTTGTCTGAATTTAAGTTAGACCGTTTTAATGCCAGTTTGAATGTGGGCTTTGAGCCTTATGCGCCCGTTGTTATATCGGTTCCGGCGACGACGGCGAGCGATTTCCGTTTGGAATTAAACGGGGTTACGTCTCAAAGCGGGTTGAGCGAAGTCGAATTCTCTTCCATCCCTGCTGTAGAACGGTATCCGGAGAAGACATTGGCAAAAATGTTCCAGACACCGCTTCCTTACTGGCATGAATACCAATGGCCGGTACAACCTGAACCGGATGACGTTTCGTTGGTTGTCGACCCGAGCCAAGTGCTGGATATCTCTTCTTGTTTGCAAGGAGACCGGTTGGTTTGGGAGGCGCCGGAAGGAAACTGGACTGTTTTGCGGACGGGCATGATGCCCACAGGTGTTACAAACAGTCCGGCTAATCCGGATGCGACCGGTTTGGAAATTGACAAGATGAGCCGGAAACATGTGGAGGCACATTTTGAAGCGTATATGGGTGAAATTTTCCGGCGTATCCCGGCAGAAGACCGTAAATGCTGGAAAGTGGTTGTACAAGATAGTTACGAAACAGGGGGGCAGAATTTTACAGACGATTTCTTGCAGGAGTTCCGGGAGCGATACGGATACGACCCGTTGCTATTTTTGCCGGTATATGAGGGGTATGTAGTGGGGAGTGAAGACCAGTCCGACCGTTTCTTGTGGGATCTTCGGCGGATGATTGCCGACAAGGTGGCCTATGATTATGTAGGTGGATTGCGCGATATCAGCCATCGATATGGTTTGACTACTTGGTTGGAAAATTATGGACATTGGGGATTTCCGGGAGAATTTTTGCAGTATGGAGGACAATCGGACGAAATCGGTGGTGAGTTTTGGAGTTTTGGAGATTTGGGTAACATCGAAAATCGGGCAGCTTCTTCATGCGGACATATTTATGGTAAACAAAAAATCTCGGCTGAATCGTTTACCAGCGGCGGGGCTCCATTCAGCTGTTATCCGGCAACGATGAAGCAACGGGGCGACCGCTTCTTCACCGAAGGAATCAACAATACGTTGTTACATCTGTATATTGCCCAGCCGACGGACGAACAGGTTCCGGGAGTAAATGCCGCTTTCAGCAGCGAGTTTAACCGGCTTAACACTTGGTTCCCGCAGCTGGATCTGTTCACGATTTATTTGAAACGTGTCAACTTCATGCTGCAGCAAGGACTGAATGTGGCAGATGTGGCCTATTTCATCGGTGAAGATGCTCCGAAAATGACTGGCATAACAGACCCAGCGCTACCAAAAGGATATCAGTTTGATTATATCAATGCGGAGGTGATAGAACGCGATCTTTTTGTCAAAGATGGCTTGTTGACATTGCCTCACGGAACGCAATATCGTATCTTGGTGTTGCCGAAACTCGAAACGATGCGCCCCGAACTGCTTGCAAAAATCAAACAATTGATTGAAGACGGAGCGGTTGTCTTAGGGCCGGCCCCGCAACGTTCGCCCAGCATGCAGGGATATCCGGAAGCGGACAAACAGGTAAAACAATTGGCGGACGAACTTTGGGCCGGTTTGGATGGGCAACAAGTGAAGTATGTGAAGCGTGGAAAGGGTGAATTGCTTTGTGGCATGACGATGGAAGAGGCATTTAAGCATATCGGTTGTGTTCCTGACTGTGCATTGCCTGCCGACGCCCCTGTGCTTTACGGTCACCGAAATATGGGGCAAACCGATATTTATTTCATTTCCAATCAAACAGACGAAGTGGTGGAGGTGAATCCTGAATTCCGGGTTCGCTCCATGCAACCGGAACTTTGGAATGCGATAGATGGCAGTGTGCGCCTCTTGCCGGCTTACCGGCAGACACAGACAGGTACAATCGTCCCATTGCGGCTTCAGCCATTTGAGAGTGCTTTTATCGTTTTTCGGAAAAGCGCTTCGCGGGCAGAAGGCACAACAGTTGAGATGAATTTCCCAATCCCGCATACACTGGTCAATTTAGATGCAGACTGGAAAGTGACGTTCGACCCTGCGCGTCGGGGACCGGCGGAACTGCAAACTTTTGACCGTTTGATGGATATTAGTAAAAGCGAGCATACGGCTATCCGTTATTATTCCGGCACAATTCAGTATGAAACCCAATTCAACCTTGCCGAAAAGCCGGCAGGAGAGTTGTATTTGAATCTAAACGATGTCGGTGTGATGGCCAAAGTGAAGATAAACGGTACCTACGCCGGTGGCGTCTGGACGCCGCCTTATCGGGTACGGGTAACAGACTTTGTCCAACTCGGAACGAACCGCGTGGAAATCGAGGTGGTGACCACTTGGATGAATCGTTTGATTGGAGACAGCGGTTTGCCTGAGCCAGAACGAGGTACGTGGGCTCCTGTGAACCGATGGAAGCCAACCGACACGTTACAAAAATCAGGGCTGGTCGGTCCGGTTTGCTTAGAAGTAGAGGAATAATATATTACAAATGTCGTAACTGTTTGCCGGATTACGGCGACAATGAAGGGGTGTGTGTGTCAAAATGAATGATGCACCCTCTTTTTTTATTCTGCTATAAACGATCGCCCCTGTTTCTTCAAGTTGCGATATTTTGAAGGTTTCT
>CAYXIX010000030.1:12505-19297 GCA_964465405.1 uncultured Parabacteroides sp.
CTTGTTTTGACTTTATATCGAACTTACGTTAAAATAGTTGGATAACCGGTCATGTTTCGTTCATGAAATCATCACAATTGTCTGATTTGCATTCCGGGTAGATGTAGTTATCCTAAGGGTATTTAGATTTACCCACAGAGCCTGTTCTTTGATTTGTGTTTGTTTTTTGATATTTCTTTCTTCATACATTATTCTGTACAGCTGTTTCCGTGATGTTTGATTTCCTTTTACCTTTGTAACTTGAAAGATTGAAAGGGAAAAACAGAGTATGTCCGCAAATAATTCTATTTTTGTCAAGGGAGCTCGGGTCAATAATTTAAAGAATATCGATGTTGAAATACCGAGAGATAAGTTAGTTGTCATCACCGGACTTTCAGGAAGTGGCAAATCGTCATTGGCTTTTGACACGCTTTATGCCGAAGGGCAACGGCGTTATGTGGAGAGCCTTTCGGCCTATGCCCGCCAGTTTTTGGGGCGGATGAGCAAGCCGGAGTGTGATTATATCAAGGGGATTCCGCCTGCTATCGCCATCGAAC
The DNA here is from genome assembly GCA_964465405.1 of uncultured Parabacteroides sp. Classification (GTDB taxonomy): domain Bacteria; phylum Bacteroidota; class Bacteroidia; order Bacteroidales; family Tannerellaceae; genus Parabacteroides. The sequence goes on from CAYXIX010000030.1 coordinate 13,042, forward strand.
AACGGGTGAACACGCGGAACCCGCGTTCGACGGTGGGGACTTCGACGGAGATTTACGAATACCTGCGGTTGTTGTATGCCCGTATAGGGAAAACTATTTCGCCCCTTTCGGGTGTGGAGGTGAAGAAGCATCAGGCGAGTGATGTCGTGCGTGATGTATTGGTTTATCCGGCAGGTACTCGCTTGGCTGTTTTTGCTCCGGTTGTGTTGCCGGAAGGGCGGACAATGAAAGAGCAATTGGAAATTTTGCAAAAAGAGGGATATACGCGTTTATGGGTAAACGAGCAGATTTATCGCATCGGTGAAGTTCTTGCCGATGAGGCGTTGTTGGCTACTCCACGTGTGGAATTGCTGATTGACCGGCTGGCGGTGTCGGATGACAAAACGCTGAGAAGCCGGTTGGCAGATTCGGTGGAAACGGCTTTTTTTGAAGGGCATGATACCTGCATTGTCCGTATTTATTTGGCAGAAGAGGTTGTCGTCAAAACATATTCGAAGCGGTTTGAGGCAGACGGGATGACGTTTGAAGAACCGAGCGATATGATGTTCAGTTTTAATAATCCTTTGGGGGCATGCCCTACATGCGAAGGTTTTGGGCGTGTGCTGGGGATTGATGAGAATCTGGTGATACCGGATAAGAGTCTGTCGGTTTATCAAGGAGCTGTCATGTGCTGGAAAGGTGAAATGATGGGCGAGTGGTTGAAAGAGTTTATCATCAAAAGTGAACGTTATCATTTTCCGATTCATCGCCCTTATTATGAGCTGACGCAAAAGGAGAAAGAGCTGTTGTGGCATGGGGCACGCGGTTTGCACGGGATTGATGATTTCTTCAAGTTTGTGGAGGAGAATTTGTATAAAATCCAATATCGCGTGATGTTGGCGCGTTATCGGGGTAAAACCATTTGTCCGATCTGTAAAGGCGCCCGTTTGCGTCCGGAGGCGCTCTATGTAAAAGTAGGTGGTAAAAACATTGCAGAGCTGGTGGCCATGCCGATTACGGCGGCAAAATTTTTTTTCGACCGGTTGGAGTTGGATGAAAATGAGGCTGCTGTTGCGAAACGTTTGTTGACGGAAATTTCTAATCGGCTACAGTTTTTATTGGATGTCGGTTTGGGCTATCTGACGCTTGACCGTTTGTCGTCTTCTCTTTCCGGTGGTGAAAGTCAGCGTATTAATTTGGCAACCTCATTGGGGAGCAGCCTGGTCGGTTCTCTCTATATTTTGGATGAACCCAGTATCGGACTACATTCGCGTGATACCGATTTGCTGATTAAGGTACTTCGGCAGTTACAGGCCTTAGGAAATACGGTGGTGGTGGTTGAGCATGATGAGGAAATCATTCGTGCGGCCGATTATATCATCGACATTGGTCCGAAAGCGGGTCGTTTGGGGGGCGAAGTGGTTTATCAAGGCCCTGTAAATAAACTTCAGACTTGTAGCAATAGTTATACGGTTCGTTATCTGACCGGTGAAGAGCAAATCGAGGTACCGGTTTTTCGCCGTAAATGGAACAATTATATCGGAGTGCAGGGGGCACGGAAAAACAACCTGAAGGGGATTGATGTCAAGTTCCCGCTGAATGTGATGACGGTCGTGACCGGAGTTAGCGGTTCTGGCAAAAGTTCGTTGGTGCGCGACATCTTTTATGAAGGGGTCAAGCATTATCTGGAAGAGGCGGCACATTTGATGGTCGATTGTACGGCATTGGAAGGGGATATGCACCTGATTAGGGGTATCGAGTTTGTCGATCAGAACTCCATAGGAAAAAGCTCCCGCTCCAATCCGGTTACCTATATCGGGGCGTATGATGAGATTCGTAAATTGTATGCAGACCAACCCCTGTCTCGCCAGATGGGATATTCGGCAGCTTATTTCTCATTTAATAAAGAGGGAGGGCGTTGTGAAGAGTGTAAAGGAGAGGGAAAGATAACGGTTGAGATGCAGTTTATGGCAGATATTACGCTGGAGTGTGATGTTTGTCATGGCAAGCGGTTCAAACAAGAGGTATTGGATGTCGAATATGAGGGTGTCAATATCTATGACATGTTGGAGATGACCGTTAATCAGGCGATTGAATTCTTTGAGCAACATTCGGGTACGCAGGAAAAGCGAATCATCAGGAAGTTGAAACCTCTCCAAGACGTAGGATTAGGGTATATTAAATTAGGCCAAACCTCTTCTACTTTATCCGGCGGGGAAAACCAGCGTGTTAAACTGGCTTATTATTTAGGGCAGGAGAAGCAGGAACCTACTTTGTTCGTTTTTGACGAGCCGACGACCGGTTTGCATTTCCATGATATCAAAACGCTTTTGAAGGCTTTCGACGCTTTGATTGAAAAGGGGCATACGGTTGTGATTATTGAACACAATATGGATGTAATCAAGTGTGCCGATTATGTGATTGATTTGGGGCCGGAAGGAGGAAATGCCGGTGGAAATTTGGTCTGTTGCGGAGCACCTGAAGAGATTGCATCGTGTGATGCTTCTTACACGGGGCGTTTTTTACGCGCGAAGTTGTGCTGATTTGTCCTTTGTTATTCACTTTTCAAAGAACCCTTTGGTAATCCTTGGAATAATGTGTTTCTTTGCATTTAAAACAGTGCAAAGAAACGAAATGAATAATAAATAAGATAGAAGGAGTCATGAAACAATTTTTTCAAACGATGTTTGCTTCCACATTGGGTGTGTTGATTGCAATGGGAATTCTTGTCATGGGTTTTGGTTTTTTTTTGATGGGAGTGGCGGCGACGGCAGGCGGTTCTTCCGAGTATAAACCGGATAAAAATATGGTATTTAAACTTTCATTGGACGGGACGTTGGTGGAACAGGCTGCAAAAAATCCTTTTGCCGAGCTAATCGGTAAGAATACGCAGCTTGCCATACCGGAAGTAATCAAAGCTATCCGATTAGCTAAGGCCAATGAGCATATCAAGGGGATTTATATGGAGGCAGGTCTTTTGCATGGCGGTTTTGCAGGAATCGAAGCCATCCGTCGTGCATTGGTCGATTTTAAAGAAAGCGGGAAATTTATTGTTTCGTATGGAGATAACTACACACAAGGAGCATACTACCTTTGTAGTGTGGCCGATTCGGTGTTTTTGAATCCGCACGGTTCTGTAGGGTTGGTCGGTTTAGCTTCGCAAGGCATGTTTTTTACCGGATTGGCTGAAAAGTTGGGAGTCGAACCCTATATTTTTAAAGTAGGAACATACAAAAGTGCGGTCGAACCCTATTTCCTGAAGAAATTTAGTGATGCTAATCGGGAGCAGCTAACTTCGTTTTTAGGCAGTATCTGGGGGAACCTGACTTCTGCTATCAAAGAGAGCCGTCATCTTGCCGACGGCGAGTTGGAACGTTACTTGAATGAAGGATTGGCATTGGGACAGGCCACGAATGCCATTGACAGTCATTTGGCTGATGCGCTTCGTTATCGGCATGAAGCCGAAAACAGTGTGAAAATAATGGCTGGACAAGACGTGGATAATAAATTGAAAACGGCAAATGTCAAGAAGATGGTTTCCATCAAACAGAAAGAAAAGAAGAGTGACAATAAAATTGCAGTGCTGTATGCTGAGGGTACTATCGTTGACGAAGCTTCATCCTCTTCTCCTTTGAGTGGCGAGGCGGCTGTTATTACGGAAGAGATGGCAAAAAAGTTACGTAAATTGAAAGAAGATGAGGATGTGAAAGCCGTTGTGTTCCGAGTGAATTCGCCGGGCGGAAGTGCGTATGTGTCTGAACAAATCTGGAAAGGGGTAGTCGATTTGAAGGTCGAGAAACCGGTTGTTGTCTCTATGGGGGACTATGCGGCTTCGGGTGGTTATTATATTTCTTGTGCTGCCGACAAAATAGTGGCAGAACGTACAACATTGACAGGCTCTATCGGTGTCTTTGGCGTTTTCCTGAATTTTGCTGGAACATTTGAGAAAATAGGTGTAACGACGGACATAGTCAAAACCAATAAGTATGCAGACTTGGGTGATTATACTCGGCCGATGCGTGAGGATGAAAAGGCACTGATTCAACACAGTGTCGAGCAGATATATGACCTTTTCTTGACGCGTTGTGCCGATGGTCGGGGGATGACGAAAGCTGACATTGACTCGATTGGGCAAGGACGTGTCTGGACGGGTGAGCAGGCGTTAGCACGCGGTTTGGTCGACGAATTGGGCGGTTTAGACACGGCCATTGAGGTAGCCGCTGAATTGGCAGAACTGTCTGATTATACCGTGACCGTTTCGGACGCGCCGAAAGATTTCCTGACAAAGTTTATGGAAAAGCAGTTGGATGAGGCGAAAGTTACAATTGCTAAATCGGTGATGGGAGAAAAAGAGTTTGATCTCTTTTCCAAAATGCGTCAGGCTGAAACGGAAGTGGGCATACTTGCTCGTATGCCGTTTGATGATGTAGGTTTTTAAATGTTTTGGATAGAAAAAAGAGTGCCGGACGTTCATTGCCCGGCACTCTTTTTTATGTGTGAGTTAGAATCTGCCTTATTTTGAACAAGCACAGCGCGGTTTAATCTGTTTGAAGAAATCATTTCCCTTATTGTCTACCAGAATAAATGCAGGGAAATCTTCCACTTCGATTTTCCAAATGGCTTCCATGCCCAGTTCTGGATATTCGAGGCATTCGATACTTTTGATGTTGTTCTGTGCCAAGATGGCTGCCGGACCACCAATGCTGCCCAGATAGAAACCACCATGCTTTTTGCAAGCGTCGGTCACTTGTTGATTCCGGTTCCCTTTTGCAAGCATAATCATGCTGCCGCCGTGACTTTGGAAAAGGTCTACATACGGATCCATACGGCCGGCCGTCGTCGGCCCCATTGAACCGCATGCCATACCTTTCGGTGTTTTAGCCGGGCCAGCGTAATAAATCGGATGGTCTTTGATATATTGCGGCAGCTCTTCGCCTCGGTCAAGGCGTTCTTTCAGTTTGGCATGGGCAATGTCACGGCCTACAATAATGGTTCCGTTTAGAGACAGGCGGGTGGCAACCGGATATTTGTCGAGTTCTTTCAGAATATCGGCCATTGGCTGGTTCAGATTGATGCGCACAGCATCGCCTTCGCCTGCTTCGCGCAGCTCTGCCGGAATCAATTCGCCGGGATGGCTGTCGAGTTTTTCAATCCAGATACCATCTTTGTTGATTTTGCATTTGATATTGCGGTCTGCCGAACAGCTGACCCCAAGCCCGACGGGGCAGGAAGCTCCGTGACGTGGCAGACGGATGATACGGATATCGTGTGCTAAATATTTTCCACCGAATTGTGCACCTAAACCGATGTTGTGTACCTCTTTCAACACCTCTTTTTCCAGTTCAATATCGCGGAAAGCGCGACCGTATTCGTTACCTGTTGTCGGCAGGTTGTCATAATAATGTGTTGAAGCAAGTTTGACTGTCAAGAGGTTCTTTTCTGCCGATGTTCCACCGATGACGACGGAAATGTGATAAGGCGGACAAGCTGCCGTTCCCAATGTTTTGATTTTCTCGATGATGAACGGGACCAGTGTCGCCGGGTTCAAGATTGCTTTCGTCTCTTGATACAGATATGTTTTGTTGGCCGAGCCTCCACCCTTTGTCACACAGAGGAATCGGTATTCCATTCCTTCCGTCGATTCGATGTCAATTTGTGCCGGCAGGTTGCATTTTGTATTGACCTCTTCATACATGGAGAGCGGCGCGTTTTGCGAGTAGCGGAGGTTTTCTTCCGTATAAGTCTTGTAGACTCCTAACGACAAAGCCTCTTCGTCTTCATAACCCGTCCAGATCTGTTGCCCTTTTTCGCCATGGATAATGGCTGTTCCGGTATCTTGGCAGAAGGGCAAGACGCCTTTGGCTGCCACTTCGGCATTGCGCAGGAAAGTGAGGGCTACATATTTGTCGTTCGCACTTGCTTCCGGGTCGTTTAAGATTTTCGCCACCTGTTCGTTGTGTGAACGGCGAAGCATGAACGAAACGTCGCGGAAGGCCGCATTGGCCATCGTCGTAAGACCTTCCGGAGCAATCTTCAAAATAGGTTTCCCTTCAAATTCGGATACTGAAACATAATCTTTTGTAAGCAGATAATACTCTGTTGTGTCCGGTCCTAATTGGAACATCGGTTCATAATGAAACGGAGTTGTTGCCATAACATTTTTATATTAATAGGTTTTATTGGTTCGTTTTGTTTCTTCTTTTTTGAATAGACGGGCAAACTTAACAAAAATCACTGAGAATCCGTGTAAAAGTAACGGAGATTTCTATCCATAAAT
>CAYXIX010000031.1:0-15474 GCA_964465405.1 uncultured Parabacteroides sp.
ATAGAGGGCAAACCGAAATCTTGCGGGTTTAACCGATCGATGGGAAGGATGATGATTTCGGCGGCATCGTCTTCCGCTTTGGCACCGTCGAAGGTCGGGACGTGGCATTCGAAAAAGAGGTCAAGGGTGTGTACCTCGAAACCCAAGTAAGGATAGATATTGGGGATGGAAAACAGATAGTGGCACGCCGTCAGTTCAAGTTCCGTTTCCTCTTTGACCTCTCGGTGCACAGCTTCTTCCGCCGATTCGTGCATGTCGACGAATCCGCCCGGAAGGTCGAGCGTCCCTTTGGCAGGTTCTTTCCCCCGCCGGACAAGCAACAGTTCTTCTTGCTCATTTCGAATAAAACAAGCTACAGCGGCTGAGGGGTTGAAGTAATAGACGAATCCGCACGATTCGCATTGTTTCGCTTTTTCGTTCCGCTCTACAAATGTTTTCGCTCCACACTTGGGGCAATATGAGAATTGATGTAAGGGATGCATAGTAATTGACAAGTAAGCAATTGACAATTGCCAATTGGAGTTTCACGCTTCTCTGATTGTCAATTGCCAATTATCAATTTATTTCGCTTCCCATCCCAATGCGCTGGCGCCCAATACGGCGGCGTCACTCTCTTTCAGTTGAGAAAACAGCAGTTTGGTTTTACCTTCAAACACTTTCAACATGTTTTTATCCATAGAGTGCTTGATAGGATTCATAATCAGGTCTCCTGCTTTCGCCAAACCACCGAACAGGATGATGGCCTCTGGACTGGAGAATACAACGAAATCAGCAAATGCCTCGCCCAAGATGTTTCCCGTAAATTCGAAAATTTCTTGTGCCATTTTATCCCCTTTCATTGCTGCGTCGTATACATCTTTCGAGGTGATGTTGTCCGGGTCTAATTCGCGCAACAGGCTATCGTCTTTGCGGATTTCCAAATATTCGCGTGCCGTACGTGCCACGCCCGTTGCCGATGCGTATGCCTCCAAACACCCTTGTCGTCCGCATCCACAAGAGCGGCCGTTGTTTCGTCTCATGGTGACGTGTCCCAACTCACCGGCAAATCCATCATGTCCGTAAACAAGGTTCCCGCCTATTACGATACCGCTTCCGACACCTGTGCCCAACGTAATCACGATGAAATCTTTCATGCCACGTGCCGCGCCATAAGTCATTTCGCCGATGGCCGCCGCATTTGCGTCGTTGGTCAATGCGACCGGTATGCCGCCAATCTTTTCACTGATGAGTTCTGCCAACGGGATTTTCCCTTTCCAAGGCAAGTTGGGGGCAAATTCGATGCAGCCGTTGAAAAAGTTACCATTTGGTGCACCTACTCCCACACCTTTGATGACATCCGGACCGCCTGCCTGTTTGATTACCTGCATTAATCCTTTGCCCAATTCTGTTACATACTCATCAATATCAGAATATTTTCCTGTTTTGATTGAACCACTGTACAAGATTGTCCCTCTTGCGTCTACTACGCCAAATACGGTGTTTGTACCGCCTATGTCGATACCTACTACATAAGGTTTCTCCATGATTTTATACTTTAGATGAATTAATAATGAATTTATTCATGAAGCAAATATACGTTTTTCTGGAAACACAGGAAAACAATCGGAAAATTTAGTGTGAAATAATTGTTAATGTATCTTGTTGTAAAAACGTTGACTTTTACAATAAGACAAAATTTATTTACATGGAAAGTATTTGGATTTACCTTCCGGGTATATTTTTTGCTCCCTGTTGAAAACTTTTTTGTTATTTTTTTCTGCAATTTCTTGGTCGTTAGATTAAGAAATGTGTACTTTTGCAATCTGGCGAGAGAATATATTTGAAAATCAACACTCTAAAGGCTCTTATTTTAAGGATTGGTTTAACGTCAGTGTGAACGGAAATGGAAAGGAAAAAGATGCGTTATCATGTCCCAGCCTTGCTCCAAGAGAGTATGGAAGGGCTGGATATTCAACCGTCGGGCATCTATGTGGATGTTACGTTTGGTGGAGGCGGTCATTCTCGGGAGATTCTGAACCGGTTGGGTGATGACGGGCGCTTGTTCGGTTTTGACCAGGATGCCGATGCGGAACAGAACATTCCGTCAGACGGACGCTTTGTCTTTGTTCGTAGTAATTTCCGCTATTTATATAACTTCATGCGTTATTATAGGGCTGTAAGACAAGTGGATGGTTTGTTGGCCGATTTGGGGGTATCTTCTCATCATTTTGACGACGAGGGACGGGGGTTCTCTTTTCGTTTTGCTGGGGATTTGGATATGCGCATGAACCAGCGTGCGGGCAAGACGGCTGCCGATGTGATGAATACATATACGGAGGAACAGTTGGCGGAGGTGTTCTACTTGTATGGAGAACTGAAAGTGGCGCGTAAACTGTCGGCTCTTATCGTGCGCAGTCGGGTGGAAAGGCCTATCAGGACAATTGGCGACCTCTTGGAATTATTGAAACCTTTTACGAGTAGAGATAAAGAAAAGAAGTTTCTGGCACAGGTTTTCCAAGCGTTGCGAATTGAGGTGAACGACGAAATGGCTGCTTTACGGGATTTGCTACAGCAGACATTGCAAGTGATGAAACCGGGTGGCCGCTTGGCAGTGATTACTTATCATTCTTTAGAAGACCGGCTGGTGAAGAACTTCTTCCGTGCCGGGAATTTTGAAGGGAAGGTTGAACAGGACTTTTTGGGGAACCGGAAAACGCCTTTCCAATTAGTCAACAATCGGGTGATTGTCCCGTCTGACACTGAGATTGAGCGGAATCCGCGTTCGCGGAGTGCAAAATTGCGGATAGCCGTTTATACGGGAACACACGTGCAAGAGAATAAGGATTATGGAACAAAAGGATGTTGAAAATCGGCGGAAAAAGCGCAAACACCGTTTGTCGCTTTTCTACATATTGGGCGGTGGAATTCTGAAAGAAGATTTCATCGTGAAGCATACGCGAATGATTGTGCTGATTGTATTGCTGTTTTTTTTCTTCATAGGGAATCGATATACGTGCATGCAGAAGCTGCGCGAGATAGACCGCCTGCAACAGCAATTGCGAGATATTCGTTTTGAAGCTTTGTCTATCTCCTCTGAACTGACCGGTAATAACCGTCAGTCACAAATAGAATGGTTGATACAAGAACAAGGTATAGAATTAGAAACGGCGAAGAATCCGCCATACGAATTGCATAAATAGGTAATGGCAGAAGAAGTAGAAGCAAATGAACACACCCCGAAAAGTAACCGGATTTTGATTTGTTACTTTTTTATTGTATTACTGCTGATTATAGTGGCAGGTGGCATATTGACACGGGCTTGCCGGACAGCTTTTGTCGATAGAGCCCAGTGGTTGAAAATCGATTCCACCCAAAAGCGCCCGAACCGTCTTATTTATCCGAGTCGCGGAAATATTTACTCGTCAGAAGGGAAACTGATGGCGACAAGTATGCCTTGTTATTATCTTTATATTGACTTCAAAGCCGATTGTTATACGCATAAGACGAAAAAGTGGAGTAGTCTGGATACACTCTTGCATAGCAAGCGAAACGGCATTGATTCTTTGTCTATTTATCTCTCCCGAAAATTGAAAGACCGTACGCCTGCAGGCTATAAGAAATATCTTTTAAGCGGATTAAACGCCAAGCGGAAAAGTCGTCAATTCAGGGTATATCCCCAAATGGTCTCTTATTCGGATTTGAAGGAAATCAAACAATTCCCTTTTTTCCGGTTAGGGGTGCACAATACAGGGTTTTATACCAGTGAGATGGTGCGCCGCCAGAAACCTTTCGGTTCATTGGCGTCGCGGATGATTGGCGATACCTATCGGGATATAGATCCGAAGACCGGATTGACAAAGGGAATGAACGGACTGGAGCTGCAATATGATTCGTTGCTGCATGGCGTAGCTGGGTTGAGCTCCGTGCGCCGGCTCGGTGGCGGATGGACCAATGTTGTAGAAGTAGAACCGGTCGAAGGCATGGATATTCGTACCACCATTGATATCGAAATTCAAGACATCACGGAGAAATCGCTGGTTGATATGTTGAAGAAAGTAGATGCCGCGTCTGGTACGGCGGTTGTGATGGAGGTGAAAACCGGTGAGGTGAAAGCCATTACCAATATGAAACGTGGTTCCGATGGCAATTATTATGAAGAACTGAATCACGCTGTGGCTGACGAAACGGAGCCCGGATCGACTTTTAAAATCGCTTCGATTATGGTGGCTCTCGAGGATGGTGTCTGTGAGCCGACGGACACGGTGGATGTGGGGAATGGCATTTATATGTATAAGAAAGCGCGCATGACGGATCATAACTACCATAAGGGGGGGTATGGGCCTATTTCCGTAGAACAGGCTATTTGGTATTCTTCCAACATCGGGGTGGCAAAAACCGTTTTGAAAGGATATGAGAAGGATCCGATGAAATATTGGCAAGGTTTGGAACGTATCGGCCTGATGGAAGATTTGCGGTTGGAGATTCCGGGTGCAGGACGGGCCAAGATTCGGCGACCGGATGATGAGGCTCGTCCTTGGTCAAAAATCACGTTACCTTGGATGTCATTTGGCTATGAAACCCAAATTCCGCCTATTTATACGCTTGCGTTTTATAATGCGATAGCCAATGGTGGTAAGATGGTTCGGCCGATTTTCACCAAAGAGATTATGCGTAATGGCAAGACTGTACAGCGTTTTTCAACGGAAGTCATCCGTAAATCCATTTGTTCAAAACGGACTTTGGCCATTGTGCAAGATATGTTGTTGGGAGTAGTAAAAGAAGGGACGGGTAAAGCTGTCCATTCGGATGTGGTTCAGATTGCCGGAAAGACTGGTACGGCACAGATTGCCTCAGGCGGGGTTTATAAAAAAGCCGGCCATCAGGTCGCTTTTTGCGGCTATTTCCCGGCAGAGGCTCCGATGTATTCTTGTATTGTAGTGATTCGGCAGCCGCGTATAGGCTATCCGTCGGGTGGTACAATGTCTGGCGGGGTCGTCAAGGCCATTGCCGAGAAGATATATGCCAATCATACGACGTTGGATATCCGGGACATGGAACGCGATTCGTTGGCTGTGATGCAGCCGCATGTGAAAACGGGGGAGCGTTTGGCGTTGAACGATGTGCTTAACGAGCTGGATGTACGCATAGAAGACGGCGATGTGGATGCCGGCTGGGTATCAGTTGCAATTGACGACAGTTTGCAGATGCTGAAAATGAAAGCCGTGCCTCTACGTGAGGGATTGGTACCGAATGTGGTTGGCATGGGGGCGAAAGATGCCGTATATCTTCTGGAGCGTCTTGGCATGCAGGTGTCGTTGAATGGCAGGGGGCGTGTTTCGGCTCAGTCCGTTCGTCCCGGTACACGAATAACAAAAGGAAGAACTGTTTCATTAACATTAAAATAGAGTATGGAACTAAAGGAACTGATACAACCGTTGAATGTGTTGGAGGTGACAGGAGACACGCAAGTCGGAATTACAGGCGTGCAATCTGATTCCCGACAGGTGGAGAAAGGAAACTTGTTTGTGGCCGTACGGGGTGTTTCTGTCGATGGGCATGCTTATATAGAGAGTGCGATAGAGAAAGGGGCAATAGCTGTTGTCTGCGAAGAGATACCGGCCTCCGTGAAAACGCAAATAGGCGGAGGCTATCCGGTTTTTGTCCGGGTGAAAGATTCGGCGGAAGCTTTGGGCGGACTTTTGTCTGTGTGGTATGGAAAGCCTTCGGAAAAGCTGGTGTTGGTTGGCGTGACCGGTACGAACGGAAAGACGACAATCGCCACTTTGCTTTATGAGATGTTCCGTAAGATGGGGCATAAGGTGGGGCTGCTTTCTACGGTTTGCAATTACATTGATGGCGAGGCGATTCCGACTGACCATACGACGCCGGACCCGCAGACGCTTCATCGGTTGATGGCGCAGATGGTGGAGGCCGGATGTGAATATGCTTTTATGGAAGTCAGTTCACATTCGATTGACCAAAGACGGATTAGCGGTCTTCTGTTCGATGGGGGTATATTTACCAACTTGACACGCGACCATTTGGATTACCACAAGACAGTGGAAAATTACCTGAAAGCCAAGAAGAAATTTTTTGACGACCTGCCTGCTTCCGCTTTTGCACTGACGAATGTGGATGACAAGTCGGGAGGGGTCATGCTTCAGAATACAGCTGCGAGAAAATTAACCTATTCGCTCCGGACATTGGCCGATTTTAAGGGGAAAATATTAGAATCCCATTTCGAAGGGACGGAAATGTTGATCAATGGGCGTGAGGTGACGACCCGTTTCGTCGGTCGGTTCAATGCTTATAACCTGTTGGCCGTTTATGGTGCGGCAGTTGCGCTTGGGAAAGACCCGGAGAAGATGTTGGTGGTGTTGAGTGGTTTACATCCCGTGACCGGGCGTTTTCAAACATTTCATTCGCATTTAGGATATACGGCTATTGTGGATTATGCGCATACGCCGGACGCTTTGACGAATGTGCTGAATACGATTCATGACGTATTGCGAGGTAAAGGACGTGTGATTACGGTGGTCGGTTGCGGTGGGAACCGTGATAAAGGGAAACGGCCTATCATGGCGAAAGAAGCGGTTCGGTTGAGCGACCGGTTGATATTGACGTCCGACAATCCGCGTTTCGAGGAGCCAGATGTGATTATTCAAGATATGGTCGCTGGATTGGATGCAGCGGATAAACAGCATACGCTTTGCATCACAGACCGTGCGGAAGCCATCAAAACGGCAGTCCTGTTAGCCGAACGCGGGGATGTGATTTTAGTGGCAGGCAAAGGGCACGAGGATTATCAGGAGGTGAAAGGCGTCAAACATCATTTTGATGATAGTGAACAGGTGAGGAGTTTGTTTAATGGACAAGGCAATTGACAATTATCAATTAAAAACGAAGTTTTTATGTTGTATTATTTGTTTAATTATTTGGATCAGCTTGATTTTCCGGGAGCCGGTATGTTTAAGTATGTATCTTTCCGTTCAAGTATGGCATTGATTTTGTCTTTGTTTATTTCGACGGCAATCGGTCGTCGGATTATTGATAAGCTGCAAATGCTTCAGATTGGCGAAACGGTACGAAACTTGGGACTTGAAGGGCAGATGAGTAAAAAAGGAACCCCGACGATGGGAGGGATTATCATCATCATTGCGATTCTGGTGCCTGTATTGCTTTGCGCGAAACTGACTAATGTTTATGTGATTTTGATGTTGGTGACGACTCTTTGGTTAGGTTCGTTGGGGTTTGCGGACGATTATATAAAGGTATTTAAGAGAAATAAGGAGGGTATGCACGGTAAATTTAAAATTATCGGGCAGGTAGGATTGGGATTGATTGTCGGGCTTGTTTTGTTTATGAGCCCCGATGTGGTTATCCGGGAAAATATAGAGGTGCGTCACGACAATGTTATCGAGGAGGTTCGTTTTCATCCGGATGAGACCAAATCTACCAAAACAACGATTCCCTTTGTGAAAAATAACAATTTCGACTATGCCCAATTGGTCAGTTGGGCTGGAGAATTTAAAGATGAGGCAGCGTGGTTGGTTTTCGTTTTAATGGTTATATTTGTGGTCACGGCTGTTTCTAATGGCGCCAACCTAACGGATGGTTTGGATGGTTTGGCGGCCGGCAGTTCTGCCATTATAGGAGTTGCGCTTGGCATATTGGCCTATATGTCGTCACACGTGGAGTTCGCTTCCTTCCTGAATATCATGTTTATACCGGGAGCGGAAGAGCTTGTGGTGTTTGCAGCGGCATTCATAGGTGCGACAGTCGGCTTCCTGTGGTATAATGCCTATCCGGCGCAGGTGTTCATGGGCGACACCGGGAGCCTGATGTTGGGAGGAATCATAGCGGTGTTTGCCATTATCATTCGCAAGGAACTGTTGATTCCGATTCTGTGCGGCATTTTCCTTGTGGAAAACCTGTCGGTGATAATTCAACGCTTCTACTTTAAATATACAAAGAAGAAACAGGGGGTGGGTAGGCGTGTGTTTAAAATGGCGCCGCTCCACCATCATTTCCAGAAGCCGGGAAATGTGGGGATAGACGCTTTGATACAGAAACCTGTCAATGTGGTTCCTGAATCGAAAATTGTGGTGCGTTTCTGGTTGGTAGGTATTATTTTGGCTGTAATAACCATTGTGACATTGAAGATGAGATAGAGCAATGGACAATTAAAACGGATAAGATGAAACGAATTGTAATTTTAGGGGCTGGCGAAAGCGGTGCGGGGAGCGCTGTACTGGCGAAGGCGAAAGGATTCGACGTGTTTGTTTCCGACAGTGCCTCAATCAAGCCCCTATATAAGAAGATGCTGGATGCACACGCCATCCGTTGGGAAGAGGGTGGGCATACGGAAACTGAAGTTCTGAATGCGGATGAGGTGATTAAGAGTCCGGGTATCCCGAATGAGGCCCCGATTATCCAGCGGGTGAAGGAACAACATATTCCGATTATATCTGAGATAGAGTTTGCCGGACGCTATACGACTGCCAAGATGATTTGTATTACAGGCAGCAATGGAAAGACGACGACGACGATGCTGACTTATCATATTCTCCGCTCTGCTGGTGTGGATGTCGGGTTAGCGGGAAATGTGGGTAACAGTCTTGCTTTGCAGGTTGCCGAGTCCCCCCATGCCATCTATGTGATTGAGCTAAGCAGTTTCCAATTGGACAATATGTATGATTTTAAAGCGGATATAGCGATTATGCTGAATATTACGCCCGATCATCTGGACCGCTATCAATATGAGATGCAGAACTATGTGAATGCCAAGTTCCGTATTTTGCAGAATCAAACGGTTGCAGATGCTTTTATTTTTTGGAACGATGACCCGATCATTGCCCGTGAAATGGCCCGTCGGCATCCGCAGGTGACTCTTTATCCTTTCGCAGAGACCCATGAGCAGGGCGTGAAGGGTTATACGGAAAACAAACAGATTATCATTGAAACTTCAAATGGAACGTTTATGATGGACGAGGATTCTTTAGCTTTGTCAGGAAAGCACAATTTATATAACTCTTTGGCAGCAGGCATAGCGGCAAAAGTGATGGATATTCGTGATGAGAAGATAAGGGCTGCCTTGATGGACTTTACGGGTGTGGAGCATCGGTTGGAGAAAGTGGCACGTGTGCGGGGTGTTGAATATATCAATGATTCGAAGGCTACGAATGTCAACTCGTGTTGGTATGCTTTGCAGTGTATGACGACACCAGTCGTTTTGATATTGGGCGGAACAGACAAAGGGAATGACTATTCGGAAATAGAAGAGTTGGTGAAACAGAAGGTGCATGCCCTGATATTTTTGGGCGTGGACAACACAAAGCTGCATACCTTTTTTGACGGGAAGGTTCCGCTTATCGAAGAGGCACGTTCGATGCCGGAGTGCGTCGAAAAAGCCTACCGCTTGGCACGTAAAGGGGATACGGTTTTACTTTCGCCCTGTTGCGCCAGCTTTGACCTCTTCAAGAATTATGAAGACAGAGGGGAACAATTCAAGGCGTGTGTGAGAAACCTGTGAGTAATTAACAATTGGCAATTGACAATTATATGTTTCACCGGATGCAAAACTTAGTTGTCAAAGCTCAATTCTCAATTGGAAAAGATGAATTTAGCAAGTAAACTATTCAAAGGAGATCGGGGGATTTGGATTATCTTTATGTTCCTTTGCCTGATTTCGGTTGTGGAGGTTTTCAGCGCGACCAGTACGTTGGCTTATAAGAGCACGACGTATTGGGAGCCGATTATGCGACATGCAACGTTTCTGGTAATTGGGGCGGTCGTGGTGATGCTTATGCATAATTTCCCTTGCCGTATTTATTCGCTAGCCACATTGTTTGTTCCCATTTCGGTGGTTCTGCTTGTGCTGACATTCTTTATCGGGGTGGAAATAAATGGCGAGAAGCGTTGGTTGGAAGTTGCCGGCATCACGTTCCAGCCGTCGGAGATTGCCAAATTGGCGTTGATCGGGTACACGGCTTTTATTATGAGCAAACGGAATTGGTTTACGGACAAGCAGATGTTTTGGTGGATTCAGGGGGCGGCGTTTCTCGTTTGTGGATTGATTATGGTGACAAACGGCTCGACTGCCATATTGCTTTTTGGCGTGATCCAGATGATGGCATTTTTCGGCCAGATCTCGTTCGTTCGGTTACTGAAGTTTTGGGGGATGTTGGTCGCTGCTGCTGCTGTTTTGATGGTCACGATGCTTTACTTTGCTCCGGAGGGGGTGATGAAGTATTTGCCTGATCGGGCATATACATGGAAAGAGCGTATTGAACGTTTTTCAAACCCCGAATCTCCGGTAACGGTGGAAGAAGGAAAGGCGGTCAGCATTGACGACGAATATTATCAGGAAACACATGCCAAGATAGCCATTGCACGAGGCGGGCTTTTGGGACAATTTCCCGGACATGGCCAGCAGCGCGATTTCCTGCCACAGGCTTATTCCGATTTTATTTATGCCATTATTATTGAAGAAATGGGCATTGTGGGTGGTATTTTTGTCCTTGTCCTTTATATCTTTTTGCTTGTTCGGGTAGGGATGATTGCGCGAAGGTGCGATAAGTTGTTCCCGAAATTCCTTGTTTTGGGATGTGGCTTGATGCTTGTTGTGCAGGCTTTGACGAATATGGCGGTGGCAGTGGGATTGATTCCGGTGACCGGACAACCGTTGCCTCTTATCAGTCGGGGAGGGACTTCTACGGTAATCAGTTGCGCTTATATCGGCATTATTTTAAGTGTGAGTCGCTTCGGTGCACATATTGACGAAGAGGAGGAGGCAGGCGAAAAGGTGCCGGGCGAAAATCCGGACGGGAACGAACCGGGAACGGCTTGGCAACCGTTGGAAAATGGGACGGGAACTGTTGAAAAACTGCCGGAAGCAATGGTCGAATGGAACAAGGAAACAAATGAAAATAAACCAATATGAAACCCTATCGAATTATCATAGGTGGCGGTGGAACGGGAGGGCATATTTTCCCCGCTATCTCAATTGCCAAGACAATCAGGCAACGTTTTCCGGATGCAGAAATCCTGTTTGTGGGAGCCGAAGACCGGATGGAAATGGAGAAGGTTCCGGCGGCAGGTTTTCCCATCGTCGGATTGCCTGTCAGCGGATTTGACCGGACGCATCTTTTGAACAATATCCAAGTGGTCAGGCGCCTGTTGAAAAGTATTCGGCTGGCGAAACAAACAATCCGGAAGTTCCGGCCGGATATTGCAGTCGGTGTAGGCGGGTATGCCAGTGGCCCTACACTTTGGATGGCGGCTTCGCTGGGGATTCCGACGCTGATCCAAGAGCAAAATTCGTATGCCGGCGTGACAAATAAGCTGTTAGCGAAAAAAGCCCGCAAGATTTGTGTGGCATACGAAGGCATGGAACGTTTTTTCCCCGTAGACCGAATCGTTCTGACCGGCAATCCGGTTCGTCAGGATTTGGAAGCCGCTTTGGGAAAACGGGAGGAGGCATTGCGCTTTTTCGGTCTTTCTCCGGAGCGGAAAACCTTGCTGGTGGTCGGCGGGAGTCTGGGCGCTCGTATGATTAACCGATGTGTGGAAAGAGGGTTGGACAAACTCTTTGCGGCAGACTCGGACGTGCAACTCATTTGGCAGACAGGGCGTTATTATCAGGAGGAGGCATTGAAATTGTTGAAAGCCTATCGGGGCATGCCGGTCTGGTGCTCTGATTTTATTACGCGCATGGATTATGCTTATGCGGCTGCCGATTTGGTGGTTTCCCGTGCGGGGGCGGGTTCGATATCGGAGCTTTGTCTGTTGCAGAAGCCGGTCGTCTTGGTGCCCTCACCCAATGTGACGGAAGACCATCAGACGAAGAATGCACAGGCTTTGGTGGAGAAAGGTGCTGCCGTTCTGATACCTGATAATGAGGCGCAGGAACGACTTATCCCGACAGCCCTCGATTTGCTTGGCGATAACGAACGACTCTGTTCGCTGAGTACCCATATCGCGGCGCTTGCCCAACATCGGAGTGCGGAGCGTATTGTGGATGAGATTGTCCGCATTATAGAAAAGTAAAAAAACATTAGCCGCAATGTAAGTGGAAGTTTCTATCTTTGTAAAACCGATTAGGAAAAGGCAAAATAGAGTATGGATTTGAACAAGATAAGAAGCGTTTATTTCATCGGTGCCGGAGGTATCGGGATGAGCGCGTTAATCCGCTATTTTCTGGCGAAAGGGAAGAAAGTGGCCGGATATGACCGTACTATTTCTGTTCTGACGGAGCAACTGAATGAAGAGGGGGCTTCTGTTCATTATGAAGATAATGTGAAGGCGATTCCCGCAGATTTCGCGGATTCGGAAACGACGCTGGTGGTTTATACGCCCGCAGTCCCGGAGATGCTTTCGGAATTGCGCTATTTCCGCGAGCGGGGATTCCGGGTGATGAAACGTGCCGAAGTTTTGGGGCTGATAACGGAACATGCTCGCGGATTATGTATTGCCGGGACGCACGGGAAAACGACGACCTCTTCCATGACTGCCCACCTGTTGAAGCAGTCTCATGTGGATTGCAACGCGTTTTTGGGCGGGATTTTGAAGAATTATGAGAGTAATTTGTTGCTTTCTGACAAAAGTGACCTGACGGTCGTCGAGGCAGACGAATTCGATCGTTCTTTTCATTGGCTCAGACCTTATATGGCTGTGATTACAGCGGCAGACCCGGACCATTTGGATATATACGAGACGGCAGACGCTTACCGGGAAAGTTTTGCGTATTTCACGTCGTTGGTACGTCCGGATGGATGTCTGATTATGAAACAGGGCATACAGGTTACGCCCCGTTTGCAAACGGGGGTAAAGCTGTACACGTATGCGGGAATACCGGCGGAAGGGGATGCAAAGCCTGATTTTTATGCATCAAATGTGTGCATCGGGAATGGCGAGATCCGTTTTGACTTCGCAGGGCCTGACATTTGCATCCCGGATATCTGCTTGGGTGTGCCTGTCAGGGTCAATATCGAGAATGGGGTTGCCGCAATCGCTTTGGCTTGGTTGAATGGCGTGACTCCGGAGGAAATTCAGGGGGCGATGCCAACCTTTGCGGGGCCACGTCGTCGTTTCGATTTTCATTTGAAGAAGGATAACGTGGTGTTGATTGACGATTATGCGCATCATCCGGCAGAGTTGCGTGCGAGTATTCTTTCGGTGAAAGAGTTATATGCGGGACGCCGTGTAACGGGTATTTTTCAGCCGCATCTGTACACGCGGACGCGTGATTTTGCGGCTGATTTTGCTGGCGCGCTTTCTTTGTTGGACGAACTGATCCTGTTGGATATTTATCCGGCGCGCGAAGAACCCATTCCGGGGGTTACTTCGCGGTTGATATTTGATGCCGTGACGATTCCGGACAAGCGTCTGATTCGTCGCGAAGAATTACTCGATGTGGTGGCAGCCGAAGCTGATCGACTGGAGGTCGTTTTGATGGCTGGCGCTGGGAATATCGAATTGTTGGTTGAACCGGTTAAACAATTAATAAACAGGTAAAGTGATGCGGTTCTTCTCCATAATTGTTGCGACGTTGCTGGCGGTGTATCTTGTTTGGGCAGCCGTTTTTTTCGGACAGGAACGGTGTCCGTCGGTTTGCCGGGAGTTGCAGGTTGTGGTGGCAGACAGTCTTGAGAAACATTTTGTGAGCGAAGGAGACCTTGCCGCATTGCTTAAGCAGGCAGGGCTGAATCCGGTAGGGAAGCCGTTGAAGGAGGTCAATACAGAGCAGATTGAGCAAGAGTTGCTTAAAAACGAAATGATTTCTCGTGTGGAGGTTTATAAAACGCCGTCGGGGCTTATTAAGCTTGTGGTTGAACAGAAAATGCCGATTTTGCGGGTGATGAGCGTACGGGGTAATTATTATGTGGATCATGCAGGAAGTGTGATGCCGCTGAGTCGCCATTATGTGGCGCATGTGCCAATTGCAAGTGGGTATGTGGAAAAAGAATTGGCGGTAACCGACTTATACAAATTTGCACTATTTTTGCAGGAGAATGATTTCTGGAATGACCAAATCGAGCAGATTTATGTACATCCCGACAAAGAGGTGGAGCTGATTCCTCGAGTGGGTAATCATCGGATTTTGTTGGGTACGTTCGAGCATTTCGAGGAAAAGTTGGATAATCTTCGGCTTTTTTATAAGCAGGCAATCCCGAAAGTGGGATGGGAGAAATATAGTATCATTAATTTGAAATACAAAAATCAGATTGTTTGTACCAAAAGATAAGAAAAGGAAATGACATATACGGATTTTATAGTGGTGATAGACCTCGGTACCTCCCAAATCGTCGGCATGGTAGGGGGAAAAGAACCTTCGGGGAAGATTTCTGTTTTGGCTTACGAGACAGATAGTTCGGACAACTGTATTCGGAGGGGATGTATCTACAATGTGAAAGAAACAGCCAGTAAGATTAATCGACTGCTTCGCTTGTTGGAGAATAAGGTAGGAACTCCGATAACGAAAGTCTATATTGGTGTGGGCGGACAGTCGTTGCGGACTATGAAGCATACGGTTTCACGTGTGTTGGGGAATGGAGCTGTCACGGAAGATATACTTCGCGGGATGGACAATGAATGCCGGATGCATTTGCCCGATCAGTTGGCGGTATTAGATGTCGTACCTCCGGTCTATTATATAGATGACAAACCGGAAGCGGAACCGCAGGGAAAGACGGGGGCGCGTATCGAGGCTCATTATAAACTGGTCGTAGGGCGTCCGTTGCTTCGGCGTTCGATTGATAATATGCGCGAATATCTGCGGGTTGCTGTGGCGGGCGTCATCGTAACTCCATTGGCGTTGGCCGATTTGGTATTGACGGAACAAGAGAGAAAGAGCGGATGTGCCCTGATTGATTTTGGGGCAGGTGTGACTTCGGTGACTATGTTTCTGAAAGAAGAATTGGTCGGATGTTATGTCATCCCTTTGGGAAGCCAGTTGATTACGCGTGATTTGATGACGGAGTTCCATATTCCGGAGCGAGAGGGAGAACGGCTCAAACGCTCGTATGGCAATGCGTTTTGGGAAAAGGATGTTGACCCGCAGTCGATTTCGGTAGATTTGCAGGATGGGCGTCATTCAAGTGAACTCAAGCTGTCGGATATCAATCGGGTCATAGAGGCGCGCAGCCGAGAGAATATTGAGAATGTCTATGCGCGTTTGAGGGAAGGTGGCTTGACAAAAGAGTCGGATTACAGCCTTGTAATCGCAGGCAAGGGATCCGAGTTGAAGAATTTGCGTGAAGCATTGGCTGAACGTTGCAAGATGAATGTGCGGTATGCTTCTGTCCGCAGGGATTATATTACGGATGAGATTGCGAACAATCCTGTTTATATGGCGGCTGCGGCACTTTTGCTGAAAGGGACGGAGAATTGCGCACAGGTTCAGCCGGAAATCAAGCAACCGGAGAAACCGAAGAAAGAGATTCTTGAGGAGTCTTTGACGGTTGTTGTAGACGAGCCGCAACCACAGCCACAACC
>CAYXIX010000031.1:15574-19048 GCA_964465405.1 uncultured Parabacteroides sp.
CAACCACAGCCACAACCCGAATTCCCGCAACCGAAACAGGGACGGCAGTCTAAGAACAAACAGGAGGAAAAGAAAGGGAGCGGATTTTTTGGCACTTTGTTTGATAAGGTGTCTAAAGGATTGGATGAGGCAATGAAAGATGTAGATTAAAACTGTATAAAGATATAACAATGGAAGACAAAATATATGATTTCGATATGACCAAAAGACCCCAGACGATTATCAAGGTAATCGGTGTCGGCGGAGGGGGTGGCAATGCAGTGAGCAACATGTATCGCGAAGGCATTCGCGACGTTTCGTTTGTCTTGTGCAATACCGATAATCAGGCGTTGCAAAAGTCGGAAGTCCCGGACAAGTTGTTAATCGGACGAAATACGACGGATGGTTTAGGCTCTGGGAATGTCCCGGAAGTAGGAGAGAGAGCGGCACAAGAAAGCGAAGATGAAATCCGTCGTATGTTGGACGACGGAACGCGGATGGCATTCATTACTGCCGGAATGGGTGGCGGTACAGGAACGGGGGCCGGCCCGATCGTTGCCAAGATATCGAAAGATATGGGTATTTTGACGGTCGGCATTGTTACGATTCCATTTGTCTTTGAAGGTCGGCCTAAAATCGTAAAAGCCCTTCGAGGAGTTAGAATAATGGCACAGAATGTGGACTCATTGTTAGTCATTAATAATGAACGATTACGTAATTTTGCCGAGATGCCTGTTCCTGAAGCGAATCGGAAAGCGGATGAGACATTGACAATTGCAGCCAGGAGCATTGCCGAGATAGTGACAACTAATTTAGAACAAAATGTCGATTTTGCCGATGTCGACACAACAATGCGTAATAGTGGAGTTGCCCTTATCAGTATTGGTTTTGGAGAGGGCGAAGGACGGCTGCATTTGGCAATTAAGGAAGCATTGGAGAGTACCTTAGTCAATGATGTCAATAACATTTATAATGCAAAACGGGTGGCTTTTGTCATCTATTATAGCCATGAAGCCCCCTTGCGTATCAGTGAGATGACGGATATCCACAATTTTATGGCGCAGTTTAAGACGGAGTATGAAGTGAAGTGGGGGCATGGTTATGATGACAGTCTGGGGCATAAGATTAAGATTACGATATTAGTGACCGGATTTGGTCTGGAAGATGTCCTTTCGCAAGAGCAACAGGAAGAGGATAAGCTTTTGACAGACGAAGAGATACGGGCTGCGGCGGAAAAGGCAGAGGCTGAGACAAAGAGACGAGAGGAAGATGATGTCTTGATTGAGCACTATTACAAAGATTTCCTCAACACCCGCTCAAATGCAGAAGTCGTTGTCCTTACGTTGGATGAATTGGATGATGATCGGATGATTGAATACATGGAAAATACACCTGCTTGTAAGCGTACCGCGCAAGACCTTATCTCGTTACGCGGAAAAGGAAACGGCACGGGGCGTCCGCTTGGTCGTGCTTCTCAAGGAGTACAGGCAGCTAAGAAATCGAAACAAGGAGGATCGGTCGGAACGGTCATTAGTTTTTAAAAATGTAACAATTAAAGTATATGGATTTATTTGAAAGAGTCAGCGAAGACATTAAAAACGCAATGAAGGCGAAAGACAAAGTAGCCCTCGAAACATTGAGAAACGTAAAGAAAGTGTTCCTTGAAGCCAAGACGGCCGTGGGAGCAAACGATACATTGGCCGATGCCGATGCATTGAAAATCATGCAGAAACTGGTGAAACAAGGGAAAGACTCAGCCGCAATTTATGTGCAACAGGGGCGGCAGGATTTGGCCGACGCCGAATTGGCACAGGTTGCCGTAATCGAGAAATACCTTCCGAAGCAGATGTCTGCCGAAGAGTTGGAAACCGAACTGAAGCAAATCATCGCCCAAGTAGGAGCCGCCGGACCGAAAGACATGGGCAAAGTAATGGGCGTTGCCTCTAAGGCGTTGGCCGGGAAAGCGGAAGGACGCGCGATTTCAGAAACGGTCAAGAAATTGTTGAACTCGTAAATCCTCCGTTGATGCCATGATTACCTTTACTTGTTGTCTGATAGCCTTGATAGTTGGCTATTTCACGTACGGTAAGTTTATCGAGCGTATCTTCGGGATGGACCCGAAACGGCAGACACCGGCCTATACGATGCAAGACGGAGTGGATTATATCCCGATGCCGGCGTGGAAAGTTTTTATGATCCAGTTCCTGAATATCGCGGGTTTGGGACCGATATTCGGCGCCATCTTGGGCGCGAAGTTCGGGACGACTTCTTTCCTATGGATTGTGCTGGGAAGCATCTTTGCCGGAGCCGTGCACGATTATGTTTCCGGCATGTTGTCTCTCCGTCACGGAGGCGAGAGCCTGCCCGAGTTGGTCGGCCGTTATTTGGGGAACAACTTCAAGCAGTTTATGCGCGGTTTTACGGTCATTCTGATGATATTGGTCGGCTCCGTGTTCGTGGCGGGTCCGGCAGGCTTGTTGGCAAAGCTGACGCCGGAAGCGTTGGATACGACATTCTGGATCATTGTCGTGTTTGTTTACTATGTCTTGGCGACGATGTTGCCAATCGATAAAATCATCGGGAAGATTTACCCGCTTTTCGCTTTTGCGCTGCTGTTTATGGCGGTCGGTATTTTGGTGATGCTGTATGTACATCATCCGGCTTTACCGGAACTGACGGGCGGCTTGACAAACACGCATCCGGACGGATTGCCGATTTTCCCGATTATGTTCGTCAGCATCGCCTGCGGAGCCATCTCCGGTTTCCATGCGACGCAGAGCCCGTTGATGGCGCGTTGCCTGAAGAGCGAAACGTACGGGCGCCCGGTATTTTACGGCTCCATGATTACGGAAGGAATTGTCGCATTGATTTGGGCGGCTGCCGCTACCTATTTCTTCCATGCCAACGGGATGGGGGAGAACAATGCGGCCGTCGTGGTCGACCGCATCACGAAAGAGTGGCTCGGTACGGTCGGCGGCGTCTTGGCCGTCTTGGGGGTGATTGCCGCTCCGATTACGTCCGGCGACACGGCTTTCCGTTCGGCTCGCCTGATTGTGGCCGATTTCCTGCATCTCGAACAGCGCAGCATCGTCAAGCGGTTGATGATATGCGTGCCGCTTTTCCTTGCCGCCATCGGAATCCTGCTGTATAGCCAAAAAGATGCCGACGGATTTGACATGATTTGGCGTTATTTCGCATGGAGCAACCAGACGTTGGCCGTCTTTACCCTGTGGGCGTTGACCGTCTACATGGTGCAGGCGAAGAAACCCTATTGGGTCACGTTGCTTCCCGCACTGTTCATGACGACTGTCTGTTCCACCTATATCTTTGTCGCTCCGGAAGGAGCCGGGCTGGATGCCGGCATATCGCAGCTTATCGGTTTGGCTGTGACGGTGGCGGTTTTCGCCCTGTTCCTCTTTTGGAAGAAAAAGCAAACTTAGGGTAGAACGCCCACCCGCATAAGGTAGGTCGAACCATTCTCCCTTTTTTATCTTT
>CAYXIX010000032.1:0-18842 GCA_964465405.1 uncultured Parabacteroides sp.
TTATATCAATTTTGCATATGTGGCATAGTATAAATTAATTCTTATGACTTACTTAATGCATCGGATTCGGATTACCAATCCTTATTTTATCAATTTGGAGAGGGAAATAGTGAACATATTTATGCTACTCAGTTTATTGATGATTTGGCCGGTCATGGTTTGCCGCAACATGCCTATCCCGTTAAAGACGGAGGTTGGTGTCTGGTTAATATTACCAATATATTGTTTGAAGCGTATGATTTCCTTGACGGAACTCCGTTTAGTTACGAAGGCCCGCGTTTAATTATACATTTTATTATGACGGGGCGACTTTCAGAGGAACTGTATTTGATTGTGACTCGGAGACGAATTCAGCCGACAAGATTGCTCTGGGACAGGTTACTCGGACGGGGTATTTGTTGCGTAAATACTTGGATGAATCGTGGAGCGGTGACATTAATGCTTGTGGAACGAATGTCCCTCTGACCCGTTATGCGGATGTTTTGTTGATGTATTTGGAAGCGAAGGTAAGAGGTGGAGAAGCTATTACGCAACAGTTGTTGGATCAGACAATCAATGCGGTACGTGGGCGTGCGAGTGTCAATATGTCGCCTTTGACAGAAACAAATCCGGATGAACGGTTTAAGCTGATACAGAAAGAACGCATGATTGAATTGGCTTTTGAAGGTTGGCGTTTGTGGGATTTTGATATGGTGGATTTATGTCCCGCGTTATCCACATGAACGTTTTCGGGACAAAAGCGGTATGGGCTATCGGAGTGATGCGATTTTGCAATTTGATTGGACGGTTGGCAAAGTTGTGAAGACGCTTAAAAAATATTGGAAGAAGAAAACTCGAAGGGATACCGGGAGAAATGGAAAATGTGAAGTATTCGCTTTGTTTGGAGGATCGTATGCAACAAAACCGTATATTTGTCTGGGCATAAAAACGCTTAGGGAAAAATCATTATGTTCCGGGAAAATACATTTATCCGAAGCGTGGATGAATTTACCCGAAGGTGTGTTTTTGATGTCTGGTTTTACAGGATTGTTTATTTTTAAAGGCGAGTCTTATGAACAATTATTTCAAATGGGCTTTGACGACAGGATGTTGCTGCCTATGGGGGATGTCTGCCGCTCAGGAGCAACGTCCCAACGTCATTGTTTTCTTAGTGGACGATATGGGGTTGATGGATACGTCGTTGCCTTTTTTGTGTGACGAAGCGGGGAATCCGGTGCGGTATCCACTGAATGATTGGTACCGGACGCCCAATATGGAGCGGTTGGCAGAGCAAGGAATCCGTTTTTCGACTTTTTATGCGCAGAGCGTGAGTTCGCCCTCGCGGGCTTCGATTATGACAGGGCAGAATGCGGCACGTCACCGGACGACCAACTGGATTAATTCGGAAAACAACAACCGCACACCTTATGGCCCGAAAGACTGGAATTGGCAGGGAATTACGAAGCAAACCGTTACCCTGCCCCGCGTTTTGCAACAGGCTGGTTACAAGACCATTCATGTCGGGAAGGCACATTTTGGGCCCATTGGCAGCGAAGGAGAGAATCCGTTGAATGTGGGGTATGACGTGAATATTGCCGGTTCGTCCATCGGGCAGCCGGGCAGCTATTACGGGGAGTCCGGTTATGGGCATATAAAGGGTTGGAAAGCGCGTGCTGTACCCGGACTGGAGAAATATCACGGCACGAATACTTTCCTGAGTGACGCGCTGACAATCGAGGCGAATGAGCAGATTGACAAAGCCGTTGCGGAAAAGAAACCCTTCTTCCTTTATATGGCGCACTATGCGGTACATACCCCCTTCGAGGTAGATCGCCGGTTTATCGGACATTATACAGACCCAGACAAGTCTGCGGAGGCCAAAGCCTTTGCCACGCTGATTGAGGGCATGGATAAGTCGCTGGGAGACATGATGGATCATCTGGAGGAGCTGGGTATCGCAGAGAATACGTTGATTATCTTCTTGGGTGACAATGGCTCGGATGCTCCTTTGGGCGACGAAAAGGGCTACACCTCTTCCGCTCCCTTGCGCGGCAAGAAGGGAAGCGAGTATGAAGGGGGCATGCGCGTGCCGTTTATTGCGGCATGGGCGAAACCGGACGGCCTGAACTCGCTGCAAAAACGTTTGCCGATTCAGGCGGGTGTTATTCAGCAGCAGATGGGAACCGTGATGGATCTCTTCCCGACGGTGCTGTCCATTACCGGTGTGCCGCAGCCCGCCAATCATACCTGCGACGGCTTCGACCTCACGCCCCAACTGTTGGGTAAGCGGAATGATACCCGGCCGGAACGTTTTCTGATGCACTTCCCGCATGAGCATCGCGGAAGTTATTTCACCACTTACCGAGATGGCGACTGGAAACTGATTTATTACTACGATCCGGCCTTGCCTGCCCGTCCGGCGTATGAACTGTATAACCTGAAGAAAGACCCGGTCGAAATCCACAACCTTGCCACGACCGAGACCGACCGTTTGGTGCAGATGGTCCGGGCGATGGCGCAGGAATTGGAGGCTGAGGGTGCTTTATATCCGGAAGACAAAGAGGGGAATCCTCTGAAACCGGTAATCTGAAGAAGGAAAAATCTTATCGTTTACTGTGGAACCGATACCCGATACCCAGCATCAGGTTGTTCGGGTCTTTGAACTTGTAGAGTTGGTAGCCCACGTGCAGGAACAGATTCTGCGTAAGATGTGTCTTGAGGGCAAGGATTTGGTAGAAGTGATCCGTATCCTTGCCCTTGCAGATAATGTTCCGTCCAACGCCGATGTTGATGGCGAAGATGGGCATCACGATTTCCGCACGTACCGAAAGCCCGACGGCAAACTGTTCGCGAAAGGGTGGCCGGTAGAACTTCAGGTTTTCCGCTGAAGCTCCCGGATTCACCACATGCTCGCTCAGGTTCGCACTCTCGTCATATTGCGCGTCGAGCGAGAGCCCGGTGCGGAAATAGCGGCTCACATTATACATCGGGTTGAAGTTCAGCCCCAACACGCCGAAGTGTCCCGGCAACAATACCCCCTGCGACAGGTCGGAAGGGATGTAGCCCCGCTTGCGCACCGCACCATAGAGTACGAGGTCATAGCTGATATGCTGCGTGAATGGGTCAGGGGCATAGCGGCGCATTTCCCACTGCCCGTTTCCGAAGGTACGCGTCATGCCGATGCGGCCACCCACTGTGTTGACTCCACCGTTGGGATAGCCGGTATTTCCGTTCGAGAAATGGGTGAAACCTGCGCCGAACGTCAAGTTCCAGTCGGGGGAAAACTGCCAGTTGAGCATCAAGCCCAGATTGATATAGGCATTGGTCTTCGAGCCGACGATGAAGTTATAGTCGTTCGTATGATCGTCATACGGTTTCCAGCCGAACGACGCGCCGAAGTTCCACTCATAGTCCAGCGAGAGCCGGTCGGTGAGCGACGCGATGCGCGAGGTCTGGAAGACGTAGAGCGCGACGGGTGTCCCCACCTCTTGCCCGTTGAAGAACGTATTGTATGCCATGCCGATACCCTGCGAGGCGTGCGGGTAGTTACGACCAAAGTAGCTGTCCGGCGCGAAGCGGAACGCCCATTTCAGGTGCGTCGCCATCGTCGCGCGGATGGGTTCGCCCTTGCGGTTCGTGCCCTTGAAGAAATCGTGCGTCGGAAGGACGTAACCGGGGAAGAGGTCAATACCGATACTGTGGGTGAGTTTCCGGCACGTGCTGTCCGGTTCTGCGGCGCAGAGCGGCGCGAGGTTGCTGGCTGCAAAGAGGGCAATGAATGCTATATATAATGTATAGGGTTTCATTTTATGACTGCATTTTGGGGGATGATAAGATAATCGTATGGACGCTTGTAGCGATATTCTCCGCTGATGGTTCGTTTGTAACCCGACTGAGGATTGGAAGCGTAGAGCGTGAAAGGAACATTGTATTCTTCGATGTGAAGCCACACCTCGACAAGTTGCATCTGTCCCGCCTCGATTCTGACGCGCACCTCCTCGTCGTTCGCGATGCTCGTGCGCTGTATCCCATAGGTAAACGGCCGGTACCTGTCGCCCAATACCGGCTTGCCCTCACCCTCCACGTCGGGGACGGGTACTTCTGGCGGCGTACCGAAGATGGCAGACAGCTCTGCCCGCTCTTCCGTCATGTCGACAAATTCCTCTTCGATGACGGCCGTCTGGAAAGGATAGACGATCCACGTCGTCGGCGTGTTGCCCTGATTGTTGACGTTCACTGCACTTGCTTGCTCCAGCCGGTCTTTGTAATAATAAAATGTTTCCCAGTCATACGCCACGCTGTCCACCACATATTTCGCACCCGGCTCTATCCGTAGGTTGATGGACTTTGATATATATTCATTTCCCACTTGCAGTTCGAAATCATACGACTCGTCGTAGAGGCACTCACCGGCGAGGACAGTCAGCTCCGTAGGAGCAGTGCGCTCGACGGTGAACTTCACGAGGTCGAAATCATGGCGCGTGCCCGAACGCAACTCCCAGTCACCGTGCTCAAACCGGATGACCGTCGGCTCGCCACAGCGAACGGTCACCTCCACAGGTATATCGGGCAGAAAATCTTCGATGAAAAGACTGCCGTTGCACCCTGCCAGCAGCAAGAAGCAGGCAAACAGATGGCTTATCGTTTTATTCATCCTCTTTTTGCATATATAAACGAGGCAAATGTAAAGAAAATAATCCATACTCTTATGCTTATAACGTGAAAGATGGAACACGGATGACACAGCGGACGGACACAGATTGTTTTTATTTATCGGGAAAAATCTTTCATCGGTGTTCATCCGTCTGTCCCATGTCATCCGTGTTCCCCCTCCGGAGACATCTGCATGCGCCCTTCAGCAGGCTTCTCAGGGGAGCGTCGCGCCGGACGACAACGGCAAGGAAGGCAAAGAGCAGCACCGTGCGGTAGCCCAGCCGCAGCCACCCGGAGGATATTTCCGGCAGCATCCCGGCAGCATAAAAAGCGGCGGCAAGGATGCCATAAGAGAGGGCCGAACGGAGATCGTACCGGATGGGATATATCCGTTGCCCGATGAAGTAGGAAAGCAACATCATCAGCAGGTTGCTGGCAAACGACGCCCACGCACATGCCATGTAGCCGTAGGTCGGGGCAAAACAGAAGATGACGGCGACGGTCGCGGTGCATCCGATAATCGAGAAATAGGCACCCCACTGTGTCCGGTCTGTCAGCTTATACCAGAACGATAGGTTGAAATAGATGCCAAAAAACAGTTCGCCCAGCATCACGATGGGGACGACGCGCAGACCGGGATAGTATTCCGGCGCGACGAAATACTTCAAGATGTCGAGGTAGTACATCACAGAGAGGTAGATGACTAGCGCGAAGATGACGAAATATTTCATCGCCTCCGCATAGGCCCCCGTCCCCTCGCTGTCGCGGTGTTTAGCGAAGATGAACGGCTCGTAGGCATAGCGGAACGCCTGCGTGAACATCACCATCACGACCGCCACCTTGAAGCAGGCGCCATAGATGCCCAACTGCGTGTTCGCATAGTCGGTGTCGGCAAAGAGGAAGGGGAAAAGTATCTTGTCTACCGTTTGGTTCAGGATGCCCGCGATGCCCAGTATCAGGATGGGGAAGGAGTAGCGGAGCATCTGTCGGAGCAGCGCGAAGCTGGCCCGTTCCCTGAGGCCCGGCAGCATGTCGGGCACGAGCAGCAGGAAGGTCATGGCAGAAGTGATGAGGTTTGCCACGAAGATGTATTTCACCTGCTCTTCGGGTCGTAGGACAAGGAGGAAGAAACAGACCAATGCGATATTCAGCCCGATGTTCAGCAGCTTCAGCGCGGCAAAGCGCACGGCCTTACGCTGGTAGCGCAAGTAGGCGAAAGGAATGCTGCAGAAAGCATCGAGCGCGACGATGATGCCCATCATCCTTACATACTCCGGGTGCGCCTCATATCCCAACGCCCGGCTGATGGGGGGCAGGGCGTAGCAGATAAGCAGGACAAACCATACAGACGTGAACGCCAGACTGAACAGCGTCGTCGCATAGACACGCATCGGGCGCGTTGTCTCTTTCTTGTTGATGAACCGGAAGAAACCGGTCTCCATGCCGTAGGTCAGGATGACCATCAGGAGGGCGGTCCACGCGTAAAGGTTCGTGACGATGCCGAAATCACTCTCGGCGGCCAGCACGCGGGTGTACATCGGCACCAGCATCCAGTTGAGGAACTTCCCCACGATGCTGCTCACGCCGTAAATAGCGGTCTCGCCCGCCAGCCGTTTCATGCCTGTTGCCATAGTGTCCGTCGGTTGGTTGTCAGTCGAATAAGAATCCTTGTTCGCTGCCCCGCTTGCGCCCCAGATGCGTATAGGCGAGTTCGGTCACCTCGCGTCCGCGCGGCGTCCGTTTGAGGAACCCCTCTTTGATGAGGAAAGGCTCGTAGACCTCCTCCAAAGTGCCGGGATCTTCGCCCAATGCGGTGGCGATGGTGGTCAACCCGACCGGACCACCGTTGAACTTGTCGATGATAATCGTGAGCAGTTTGTTATCGATTTGGTCCAATCCGTAGCGGTCGATGTTCAACGCCTCCAGCGCGTAGCAGGCAATCGCCTTGTCAATCTCGCCGGAACCCTTCACCTGTGCAAAGTCGCGCACCCGTCGGAGCAGGGCGTTGGCGATACGGGGCGTGCCGCGACTGCGCGAGGCAATCTCGCGGGCGGCGTTGGTCTCGCATTTGACCTTCAGGATGTGGGCGCTGCGGAGGACAATCTTCGTCAGCGTCTCCACGTCGTAATACTCCAAGTGCAGGTTGATGCCGAAGCGTGCCCGGAGCGGGCTGGTCAGCAGTCCGCTGCGCGTCGTCGCCCCAATCAGCGTGAAGGAGACAATGTCTATCTGGATGGAGCGGGCGCTCGGTCCCTTGTCGATCATGATGTCGATTCGGTAGTCCTCCATCGCCGAGTAGAGATACTCCTCCACGACCGGGCTGAGGCGGTGTATCTCGTCGATGAAGAGCACGTCGTTCTTGTCCAACGAGGTCAAGACACCCGCCAAGTCGCCCGGCTTGTCCAGCACGGGGCCGGAGGTGATTTTCATGCCGACGCCCAGCTCGTTGGCGATGATGGTGGAGAGGGTCGTCTTGCCCAGTCCCGGTGGGCCGTAAAGCAGCACGTGGTCGAGCGCCTCCTTCCGCATCCGGGCGGCCTGCACGAAGACCCGCAGGTTCTCGACCACCTTCGCCTGCCCGCTGAAGTCGTGGAAAGCGAGCGGGCGGAGTTTATTCTCAAATTCGCGTTCTTTCTCGCGCATCCGCGCCTCTCTTATGTCAAATTCATCTTCCATTTTTTCTCTCTGTCCGTTTGTGACAGGCAAATGTACGGAAAATATCCGCTACATACGCTCTGTGGCGGTGGAAATAGCCGGAGGGTATTTCCTTTTACCCGGAGGGAAGGGGAATTATGAGGAAAAGTATGTTGTCCTTTGGAATGTATGTTAACTTTGGCGCAATAAAATCAAAATCAAATAAAAATGGGTAGAAAAATGCTATGGATAGGCGCTGCTGTCGGAGTTCAAAGGAAAATACATCCTGCTCGATTTCTGAAGTCGCGGGTGCGGCCCTTGCATCGCTTCCATTCCGGAGATGAAGGAGTTGATAGGGGAGTAACAGTCCTCCCCCCGCTATGTCGAAAGGACTATCCTTATAAGGGTGGCATCTGTATCAAAGCCGGTCGCGCATCGCCAGCGCGCGGTTCTCGTTCGCTTCCATGATTTCCCGCTCGCCCGGCCCCTTGTCGTTGATGCCGCAGAGGTGGAGGATGCCGTGAATGAGGGTGCGGTGGAGCTCCTCTTCGTAGGGGGTGTGGAACTGCTCGGAGTTGGTGCGCACCGTGTCGAGGCTGATGAAGAGGTCGCCCGATATCTTGTTGCCTGCCGTATAATCGAAGGTGATGATGTCCGTGTAGTAATCATGCTGGAGATACCGGCGGTTCACTTCGAGTATCTTCGCGTCCGAGCAGAAAATGTAGCTGATGTCGCCCGTCCGCTTCCCGTAGGCGGCTGCCACCCGGCGAATCCAGTCGCTCACTTTGGCTTGGTCAATCGCAGGGAGGGCGATGTCTTCTGCGTAGAATGTGATCATAGAGAGTACAATTTATAAATTGGTTTCAGGTAAAGAAAATATACGTCACCGCTACTGCCGCGATGGCGCCGGCGAGGTCTGCCAGAAGCGAACAGGAAACGGTGTAGCGCGTGTTGCGGATGCCGACGCTGCCATAGTAAAGGGCGATGACGTAGAACGTCGTGTCGCACGAGCCTTGTACGATGGAGGAGAGACGGCCGACGAACGAGTCCGCACCGTAGGTATTCATCGCATCCAGCATCATGCCCCGTGCACCGCTTCCGCTCAGCGGTTTCATCAACATGGTCGGCAACGCTTCGACGAACTGCGTGTCCAGTCCGACGGCAGAGACACCCATGCGGATGCCGTCTATCAGGAAATCCATTGCGCCTGATGCCCGGAAAATCCCGATGGCGACCAGAATCGCGATGAGGTAAGGGATGATGGTGACGGCTGTCTTGAATCCCTCTTTTGCTCCTTCGATAAAGGTGTCATATACGTTGATTTTCTTCCGGATGCCGCTGAGGATGAATCCGCAGATGATGGTAAACAGCAGCGTGTTGGCGAAAAGGGTAGAGTAGAGGGAGACCTGTTCCTGCTCCATCGAATGGAACAGCCACGCGACACCACCGATGAAGAGGAATGCGCCTCCGAAGAACAATAGCAGGTTACGCTGTAAAATCCGGATACGTTGGCGGATGCAGACGGCCAGAATGGCGACGAGCGTCGATGTGAAGGTCGCCAACATAATCGGTAGAAAGACATCCGACGGATTGGCGGCTCCCATCTGTGCCCGGTACATCATGATGGTCACCGGAATCAGGGTCAATCCCGACGCATTGATGCAGAGGAACATAATCATCGCGTTGCTGGCAGCATCTTTTTCCTTGTTCAGCTCCTGTAGCTGTTGCATGGCTTTCAAACCCATAGGTGTGGCAGCGTTGTCCAGCCCGAGCAAGTTGGCTGAAAAGTTCATGAAGATGGATCCGGTAGCCGGATGGTCTTTGGGCAAGTCCGGGAACAGCTTGCTGAAAACGGGAGCGGCCAACCGGGCGAACGCCTGTATGAGTCCGCCCCGTTCACCGATTTTCATGATGCCGAGCCACAAAGAGAGGATACCTGTTAAGCCGATGGAGATTTCAAACCCGGATTTGGCGGAGGCGAACGACGCGTTGATGATGTCCGTAAACACGGCCGTGTCTCCGCCAAAGATAAGTTTGCACAACGCCACGACAAAGGCCATCAGGAAAAAAGCAATCCAAATGTAATTCAGCACCATGTCCAGACAACGTTAATCCAAATTGTTGAGCAATTCCGTTTTCCCTTCGTTGACGAGGCGGTAAATCATTTCGCCGAACAGCGTGTTGACCCATGCAAACCACGAACGGGTGAATTTCGTCGGGTCGTCTTTGTGGAACGATTCATGCATGAATCCGGTTCCGCCGTCCGTATCGCGCAGCATCTTGACGCACTTGCGGATCTCCTCGTCGTCGTCCGCCGTGTTGCAGCGCATGATGATGCTCATCGGCCAGATGTAGCCGAATCCGATATGCGGGCCGCCGATACCTTCGCCTGCCGTACCTTGAAAGAAGTAAGGGTTGGATCGGCTGAGTACCAGTTTGCGGGTGTTCTGGTAAATCGGGTCGTCTTTGTCGACGCAGCCCAGATAAGGCAATGCCAGCAGGCTCGGTACGTTGGCGTCATCCATGAAGACGTGGTTGTAGTATCCGTCCACTTCGAACGCGTAGACTTTACCGTATTCCGGATGGTTGACAATGGCATATTTGTCTACGGCTGCCTGTACTTCGTCTGCCAGCGAGTCGCATTTGCGGGCGAAGTCGTTGTCTTGCTTGATTTCGCGCATCATCTCGGACAGTTGCCGAAGCGACGTGATGGCAAACAAGTTGGACGGGACGAGGAACCCGAATAGGGTCGCATCGTCGGACGGGCGGAACGACGAGACAATCATGCCGACGGGATTCACCGGGCTTCCCCAGCCGTCGTTCAGCAGCGTATCGCCCTGTCGGTCGGTCTTGCGGCGGAAGTTGTACGGCCCCAGACTGTCTTTCCGTTGTTGTTCGACGAAGGTGCGGTACACGCTTTTCATCGCCTTGTCCCATTCTGCGTCGAAAGGCGACGTGTCACCGGTCTTTTTCCAAAAATGGTAAGCTAAGCGGATCGGGTAGCAGAGCGAATCGATTTCCCATTTGCGTTCGTGCAGCTCCGGTTTCATATCGGTGTAGTCGCTTTCCCATTCGCTGCCGGTCGGGCCTTCGTTGAAACCGTTCGCATACGGATCGATATTGATACACCATGTCTGCCGGTTGATAACGCCTGCCAGCATGGTCTTTAGCTTCGGGTCTTCGTTGGCGAACTGGATATGCGGGAATACTTGGGCGGATGAATCGCGCAGCCACATGGCGTGGATGTCGCCGGTCAGGACGAACGTGTCGGGTTTCCCGTTGACCATCCGGTGTTCGCACGTCGTGTCGAGCGTGTTCGGAAAACAGTTTTCGAACATCCAGGCCAGTTTCGGGTCTTTCAGTTGGGCTTTCGTCGTGGCGATTGCCTTTTCAACAGCTTCTGAGGTAAACTGCCGTTTGCCGACGGGCGGGCGTTGGCAAACATACTGCTGCATCGAAGCCGAACTGGCTGCCGAGCCGTTTTCAAATCGTTCGGCAGCGGAAAAAAACGGCTGCCGAGCCGTTGCTAATCCGGTCAGCATCAATCCGCCAGCCTTTAAGAAATTTCTGCGTGTTGTCATTTCTGTTCATTATTTGATGTTATGAATTTCAGAAAAAAGTTCGACCATGCAAGCATTGTCGAGCAACCATTTGTAGGGTTTTGGTTCGGTTCCGCTCCAGTCGTTGCTAAGGAATCCGTTGGCGTCGCGCGTATGTTGCCAAGCATAGCGGGCATTGTCGGCCATTGTCCGGATGTAAGTGGCATTGCCGTCCACTTCATAAAGCGCCTTCAGACCGCGCAGCAGGATTACATTGAACCACGGATTGGCGGTATAGAAACGGGCTTCTACCCCTTCTGCGTTTTTACGCATTTTCGTGAAATGCTCGTAGGAACCTTTTGCTGTTTCCTGTGCCTCTTTCAGGTATGTTTCGTCGCCCGATTGCAGGTAGAGCAAGACACCGGCTTGTATCATCTGTCCGCTGTTGTAGGTATATTTGGCCTTGTCGACACTGCCGTCCAGACGGATATTGTCCCAATAGACGCCGTCTTCCGGGTCGCGCAGGTTCTGTTTAGTCCAAGTGTATGTTTTTTTAGCCTGCTCCAAATAATTTTTCCCCTTCGTCAAGTTATACAGTTTCATGCACAACACGGCAGCCGGCGCGTTGGAGCAAGTGTTTTTGGAACGTTTTTGCTGTTCGCACCAGTAGATGCCGCCTCCCAGCGTGTCGTCCCATCCGCTGTAAATGTATTGATAGAGGATTTCTGCCTTCTCCAGATATTTTTTTTCGCCGGTCAGGGCATACAAATCGCAGAAGTCGATAGCCAGCCAGTCGTTGTCGTCATAAAAACGATCGCTTTCGCCGTTGAATGTCGGGTAACTCTGGTAGCAGTTGGGCCGGCGTATAGAATCCCAATATTGCTCCAGTCCGGGCAGGATCCGCTTTTCCAAGATTTCCCGGTATTTCTCATCTCCGGTGGCCCGATAGAGGGCAATCCCTCCGGACAGCATGCCCGAGTAGGGCCACAGGAACGAGACTTCCTGATTCCGCTTCTGCTCGGAGCCTTCAGCTAAGTAGGTGACTTGGTTTTGGGGGTTGGGGGGATAGGTTTCCAAAAGCAGTCCGTATTTTTCAACGTTATATTTATCCAGAATGAGGGTAAACATGGAGTCTGCATACGCAAGGTCACGACTGACCGACGGTTGCGGAGCTGTTTGCCGGCAGGCAAGCAGGCTGAGCCATACACACCCGCAGAAAAAGAGGCCTACTTGTTGTAATTTCATGATTGGAAAAAGTATATAAATTGTATTGCAAACATACAAATTATTTTGGTATAAAGCTTATCTATGTGTACGTGAACTTCAAAAACAGCACGATATTTTTAAATTCAAACTGGACGGGACTGCCGATGAAGCGCTGCAACAGATTGCGGAAAAAGGCCATGCATGAAAGGTAAGTGGCAAACAGAGCTGATGGATTTTTGCTCTGTGAGTGTCAGTCACGCGGTTTTTTTATGTACATTTGTGGTGTTTTCGTCGTTTCGTTTATGGGAGTGACGAACTTTGGTGTGCTTGAAACCGAACGGCTAAAGCGCCCGGTTTGAACTTTTATTTGTTTATAAAATTGTTATGAAGATAGCTATTGTCGGGACAGGTTATGTAGGACTTGTCAGTGGAACCTGTTTTGCCGAAATGGGTACCGAAGTATTTTGCGTCGATGTCAATGCTGAGAAAATCGCCAATCTGAAGCAAGGCATCATTCCTATCTATGAACCCGGTTTGGAAGAGATGGTTCACCGTAACCAACAGGCCGGGCGTCTCCATTTCACAACAGATTTGACCAAATGCCTCGACGAGGTGGAGGTGCTTTTCAGCGCAGTCGGTACGCCGCCTGACGAAGACGGAAGCGCAGACCTGAAGTATGTGCTGGAGGTGGCGCGTACGGTCGGGCAACACATCACGAAGCATCTGCTGGTTGTCACCAAAAGTACCGTACCGGTCGGGACAGCCCGCAAAGTACGTCAAGTGATACAAGAGGAGTTGGACAAACGCGGTTTGCAAATCGAGTTTGATGTCGCATCCAATCCGGAATTCCTGAAGGAAGGGGCAGCCATCAAAGATTTCATGAGTCCGGACCGTGTGGTCGTCGGGGTCGAATCCGAGCGTGCCAAAGAACTGATGACTCGTCTGTACCGACCTTTCCTCTTGAACAACTTCCGAGTTATCTTTATGGATGTCCCTTCTGCCGAGATGACCAAATATGCTGCCAACGCTATGCTGGCGACGCGCATCAGCTTCATGAACGACATCGCGAATCTGTGTGAGCGGGTCGGGGCAGATGTCAATATGGTACGCAAGGGGATTGGCTCGGATGTCCGCATCGGCAACCGTTTCCTCTATGCCGGAATCGGTTACGGCGGTTCTTGTTTCCCCAAAGATATCAAGGCATTGATTCATACGGCCCACGCCAATGGCTACACGATGCGCATTTTGGAGGCTGTTGAAGCGGTCAACGAAGAGCAGAAATCCATCCTGTTCCGTAAACTTTCCGATTATTATCAGGGGGATTTGAAAGGCAAACGGGTTGCACTTTGGGGATTGGCTTTCAAACCTGAGACTGACGATATGCGCGAAGCGCCTTCTTTAATTCTGATTGATAAACTGCTGGCTGCCGGTTGCGAAGTGTCTGTCTACGACCCGGTTTCGATGACCGAAACGCGCCGTCGGCTGGGCGATGCCGTCCATTATGCCAAAGATATTTACGATACGGTGGTCGATGCCGACGCCCTGTTGCTCGTCACCGAATGGAAAGAATTCCGTATGCCCTCTTGGTCAGCCGTGAAGAAGCTGATGGCCAACCCGTTGATTTTGGATGGCCGGAACATCTACGACGCAAAGGAACTGGCAGAAAACGGGTTTGTTTATCATTGTATCGGGCAGTGAGTTTTGTCAAATTAATTTTTATGTTAACAGCATTATATCGAAAAACAGTACCGAAGAAAATTCGGAAAATGATTTATCAGGCTTTTGGGGATGATTTATTTACTTTTTTAGGGAGGAGGAAATTTGCTTGGTATAAAAAATATTATTCTATTGTTTCCCCGAAGACAGAAAAAGAGCAAGCTTATTATAAAGCTTGGGAATAGCCGGCTATTCCGTATGTTAGAACAAGGGAAAGATAAACAAGGTTGATGTCCGGACAAACTCTGAAACAAAAAACAGCCAAAGGATTCCTTTGGGGAGGAATGAATAGCGGCATTCAACAGATATTGAATGTCGTTTTCGGTGTTGTCTTGGCGCGCATATTGAATGCAGAGGACTATGGATTAGTCGGGATGTTGGGTATTTTTATGGGGATTGCTACCGTTTTATTTGACAGCGGATTTGGAGTAGCTTTAATCAATCGCAAAAAAATTCAACATGATGATTATAATTCGGTCTTTTGGTTCAGTTCCATTGTTGGAATAATATGTTATACGATTTTATTTTTTTGTGCTCCATTGATTGCTTCTTTTTATAAAAGGGCGGAGTTGATTGATTTATCGCGGGTTCTTTTTTTGTGGTTTTTGATTGGATCTACGACTGTAGCCCCAAATGCGATGCTGATGAAAAAGATGATGTTTAAAGAACGTGCTGTAATAGATGCTTGTACAATGATTATTTCCGGAATCGTTGGTGTTGTTTTGGCTTTGAAAGGATTTGCTTATTGGGGGATTGTCATTCAGACGGTAACGTATGCTTGTGTTGGAACTGCGTTGCGTTGGTATTTTGTTAAGTGGCATCCAACATTTAGCTTCAAATTGACTCCGTTGAAAGAAATGTACACATTTGGAGTTAAAGTTTTCTTCACAAATGTGTTCAGTCAAATCAATGCGAATATTTTTTCGGTATTGTTAGGTCGCTTTTATACAGTCGAGCAAGTCGGATATTATACGCAGGGGAATAAATGGATGACGATGGGATATTCTTTTGTATGGAACATGATGAGTGGTGTCTCTTTACCCGTCTTGACAGAGGTTGCAGCCGATAAGGAAAGACAACGAAACGTTTTCCGCAAAATGTTACGCTTTGTATCGTTTGTCTCTTTTCCCGCCATGTTAGGGTTGGCTCTGGTTTCAAGGGAATTGGTGATTATCGGAGTTTCTGACAAATGGTTGCCTTGTGTTCCGGTGATGCAGTTGCTCTGTATATGGGGAGCGGTTACACCGATTAGTAATTTGTATACTCATGTCTTACTGAGTCAGGGAAAATCCAATTTGTATTTTTATAGTACGGTTTGTTTGGGAATACTTCAATTGGTTGTCCTCTGCTGTATGCTCTTTTGGGGGATTTACTATATGGTTTTGGCTTTCGTCATAGTCAATATATTATGGTTGTTTGTCTGGCATTTTCTTGTCAATCGTTGTATTGAGATTCGTCTTAGGTATGCATTGAAAGACATTTTGCCGTTTTGTTTGATTACAGTTGCAATTTTGGGAATTACTTATGTGATAACTATGCCGATTGAAAATATATATCTGCTTTTTGCAAGTAAAATCATAGTGGCAGCTGTTTTGTACGGCGCGTGTATGTATTTTAGCAATGCGGTGATTTTTAAAGAGTCTATAACCTTTATATTAAAAAAGAAATGACGGTAGAGCAATATCGAGAAATTAATGCCTCTTTTTCGAGGAAATTGATTTATAAAATAGGATTGAGCAGTGGCTTTTTCTCGGAATATAATAATATGATATTAGCTATGGCATATTGTCTGATACATAAAATACAGTTTGTGTTAAGTTCAAACGGAGCTAATTTTGATTCGGAACAAGGTTGGCAAGGCTTCTTTGAGCCATTTTGTGAGGAGGTAGTTTCAGAAAAAGAACTACACTATAAAACGGTAAATTGGAAGTTTGCAATAAAATTGTTCTTTAAAAAGAAGGATTTTGAGCTGTTTCGGAATTTTTTGCCTTACATATCGATATGTAAGAACATCTTGCATACGCAAGATGTTTTTGGCAGAAGTCGAGATGCAAGTTTGTTAAAACGTACCTATTATATTAAGCAATTAGGAGCCAGATACTCTCTTTTGGAACTGTGTTCTATATTGGTAAATATGACATGGACATATAAGCCGGAAGTGAGAAAAGAGGTTGAAGGATTGATTTCATCCTTGATGTTACCGTCAGCATATATCGGATTTCATATTCGTGGTGGTGACAAGTTTTTGGAGCATCCGATTGAAGCCGTAGAAACCTATTTTGCGAAGAACGATACGAGTGTTAAAAATCTGTTTCTCCTGACAGATGATTATTCGATAGTTTCTTATATACAAAAACATTATCAGGACTATCATGTGTATACGTTATGCGAGGAATCGGAGCGTGGTTATTTTCATAATGATTTTATCA
The DNA here is from genome assembly GCA_964465405.1 of uncultured Parabacteroides sp. Taxonomy (GTDB): domain Bacteria; phylum Bacteroidota; class Bacteroidia; order Bacteroidales; family Tannerellaceae; genus Parabacteroides. Next base: position 16,157 of record CAYXIX010000032.1, read on the forward strand.
AACAAGAACCGGCATACAAACGGCGTAAATTGATTCGTTTGTTTGCCTCTGTGGATGTTCTTGCCAATTCGAGGTTGTTTGTAGGGACATTTAGTTCAAATCCGGGAATGTATTTAGGAATGAGGTCCCCTTCGATTTCTCAAGGTGTAGATTTTGACAAATGGGTAATATGGTAAACAGGAAGATGACGTTAGTCCCCGTTGGAGGGCTTGGAAACAGGATTCTCGCTATCTCATCGACATTGGCCTATTGCCAGGCGAAGCAGATACAGTTGCAGATATTGTGGTTTAAAGATCATGGCTTGAACTGCGATTACGACAAATTATTTTCCATCCATCCGGAAATAAAGAACGTAGAGATACGGAATGCGACTTGCCGGGATTTGTTGTTGAGGGATAACCCTCGCAGGCGCAATTTTTGGATTCCCCGTTTTTTTGAAACGCTGAATTATGACAAAAGAATTTATTACTATGAAAATCGCTTTCAAATAAGTGATTCCAATCCGGAAAAAGATACGAGCTTGGACGGATACAACCATGTTTTCATGGTGACTTGCTACAAATATTGGGATTTCGAATCGCCGCTACGTTGGTTGGTTTTAAACGATGATATCCGCAGAAAGGTGGAGGAGCGGAAACAGTTATTTGGCTCTGACATGGTAGGCGTTCATATCCGGCGGACGGACAACACGCATGCCATCAAATACAGCCCGACAAGTTTGTTTATTGAGAAAATGAAGGAGGAAGTGGAACGGAATCCTTCTGTGAAATTTTATTTGTCGTCAGATTCAAATGAAGAAAAGAACAATTTGAAAACCCTATTCGATTATCGAATAGTAACCACTTCGTTCGAAGTGGTCAGGAACAGCGAAGCGGGTATTATTGAAGCCTTTGTAGAGATGAATGTGCTGGCTTCGACGCGAAAAATATATGCCGGGAACAGTACGTTTTCAATGGCGGCCGTTTTGTTGACGGGCACCGAGTTATGCAATTTGGATGTTCGAAACAAGGCATGAGTGAGATAGAAACCTTTTTATAACACAATCACGATATGATTAAATTCCCAATAGGCATTCAAAGTTTTGACCAACTCATAAAAGGGCAGTTTGTTTATGTGGATAAGACGGATTTACTTTACCAATTGGTTACGATGGGGAAAATTTATTTCCTCAGCCGTCCGCGCCGTTTCGGCAAAAGCCTGCTGATTTCCACGTTAAAGAGTTATTTTTTAGGGCGGAAAGAACTGTTCAGAGGGTTGGCAATCGAACAATTGGAAACGGAATGGACGGAATATCCGGTTTTCCATATCGACTTCAACGGCAGTAATTTCACACTCGGCGGTACGCTTGAACGGATATTGGAAGATTCCGTGTGTACGTGGGAAAAACAATATGGGAGAAGTTCGGAACATGCGGATCTTGGCAGACGTTTTGCCCACGTCCTGCATCAGGCGCATAAACAACTGGGGCATCGGTGTGTCGTCTTGGTAGACGAATATGACAAGCCCATCCTCGATGTGCTCGACCATGACCTTAAAATAACGATCAACGGTCAGGAACGCTTGTTGGAAGAATGGAATCGCGAGGTGTTGAAAGGTTTTTATTCCGTATTCAAGGCAGCGGATGAGGATCTGCAGTTCGTGCTGCTGACGGGAGTGACGAAATTTGCTCAAGTCAGCGTGTTCAGTGGGTTCAATCAGCCGATGGATATTAGTTTGAACCGTCGATACGAAGCCTTGTGCGGCATTACACAAGAAGAGTTGGAACGTTATTTTGCCGAACCGATTGCAGCAATGGCAAAAGATTTCCGGCTCTCTGAAGAGGAAATAAAAGAGATGTTGAAACGTCAATACGATGGTTATCACTTCAGTACCAACTTGACTGACATTTATAATCCGTTTAGTCTGTTGAATGCTTTCGCACAAGGAGAAGTGCGTGATTATTGGTTCCAAAGCGGAACACCCACTTATTTGGTACGTTTGTTAAACCATACCGGCGAGAATCTGGATGAATTGACGGGACGTTATTACGAACCGCAGGAATTCGTCGATTATAAGGCTAACGTTGAACGACCGCTACCGATGATTTATCAAAGTGGTTATTTGACTATCAAGGGTTATGATGGGAGCATGGGGACTTTTTTGCTCGATTTTCCGAATAACGAGGTGAAGAAGGGGTTCGTTTCCTTAGTCGCTGCCGACTATTTGTCGCCCCATAGCGGAAATGTCAACAGTTGGATTCGAGACGTGGTGATAGCCATGCGCGACGGCAAGCCGGAAATCGTCCGTAAGCACCTGACCGCTTTCCTTGCTGACATCCCTTATACGATGCGGCGCAAGGAAAACGAGCGCGAGCGGGAACGTTACTTCCATTACACGTTCTATCTCATTTTTCGCCTGATCAGTGTGTATACGGTTTATACGGAAAAGCAGCAAAGTGAAGGTCGCGTGGATTGCATTGTCGAAACGCCCGGCTATGTGTATATTTTCGAATTCAAGTTAGACGGCACGGCGGACGAGGCCCTCCGGCAGATAGAAGAAAAGGGGTATGCACGCGCTTACCTCTCGGATACACGCCCGCTTTACCGCATCGGAGCCGTTTTTTCATCGCAAACAGGGACGTTGGACGATTGGAAAACCGTTTGCCAAGCGGATGAAGCAAATGAATCGTGAGAAAAAATGTTTGACG
>CAYXIX010000033.1:0-9044 GCA_964465405.1 uncultured Parabacteroides sp.
TTACTGCGATTTTCCGCAAAAAACATACCCTCTTGCCGTTTTTTCGTTATTTTTGCTACACAGTAGGCGAAACCTAACGAGATGTTTAACCGTTATAATTTTAAGGAAGAGAAACAATGATGCGTTGGATAAAGCGGATAGGAATGGTTTGCCTGATACCGGTAGTGTTGGTCTTCTTCATTTCTATTCTGCTATACATACCAGCTTTTCAGTATTTTGTTGTGCAAACAGCAACACGTTATGCCAGCGAGAGCACGGGCATGGAAATTCATGCAGGACGTATCCGCCTTGCATTTCCACTGCGTTTGACGGTTCACGACGTGCAAGTCATTACTACGATTGACACTTTGCTCGTATTAGACCGATTGCAAGTGAACGTCGGTCTTCTTCCGCTACTCAAACAAGAAATACAACTCGAGGCCATCGATTTGCAAGGTGTCAAAGTGAATACCGGAGAACTGCTCGATGGGATAATGTTAAAGGGGGAATTAGGTCAATTTCATGCCAAAGCTGACCGCATTAATTGGGCAAGTGAAATTGCGCGACTCAATGAACTCCGACTATCAGATACCGCCCTTACGTTGCAACTCACTGATACAACCATACAAGAAAAAGCCGATACATCGACGCCATTAAACTGGATACTCACTTTTGATGAAGTTGTCTTGGAACGAATCGCTTTTGCGATGCAAATACCTCATGACTCTTTGCGTTTGGCTACCTACATTGATAATGCAGGATTAAAGACAGGGAATGTCGATTTGGGAAAATCCCGGTATAGTGCATCACGTTTCCAACTTTCCCATTCCCATTTTCAATATGATGGAAATAATCACGAGGCGGAAGGCGGGTTTGACCCCATGCATTTATCTCTCGATGAAATAAACATACAAATCGACTCTATTCTCTATGGAGGAAAAGACCTGCAAGCCCAATTACGGACATTTACCGCTCAAGAGCAATCCGGATTATCGCTTCGCTCCATAGAAGGAACTATCCGAAGCGACAGCACAACCTTGCGCATACCGGGTATCCGTTTACAAACCCCTTATTCTCAAATACATTTCTTGGCAAATATTGATTGGGACGCGTTAGATAACCGGCCAGACGGGACATTGCGTGCCATGCTGACGGCCGAAATGGGGATGGAAGACCTGTTTGTATTGGCAGGAGGTTTTCCCGATTCCCTACAAAAAGTATTCCCAACGGAAAAAATCAAATTGATTGCCGGTGTCGAAGGGAATCTGGACAATTTGCGTTTACGACAACTGAAAGGCGAATGGCCTAACGTATTCGATTTAAATGTGACGGGCGAAATCAAAGAATTAACCGACAGCATCCAGCGTCATGGAAATTTGCATTGGGATATGCAGACCCATAATCTCGATTTCCTTCTTCATACGTTACCCGCTTCTGAACGGGTGCGTTACAATCTGCCTCCTCTGCAATTGATAGGAGAAGTCCAATTGGAACAACGGCGTTATGAAACCCATCTCACGCTTCGACCGAAAGAAGAAACAGGCGCGGTCCGGCTGATGGCGCAATATTCGCCAATAGACACAGCCTATACGGTTGCCCTTCAGGTAGACAGCCTGCAACCGACACTCTTTTTGCCTCAAGACTCGCTGTATTATTTGGCTGCCTCGTTCCGGGCACAAGGGAAAGGGACAGACCTCTTTTCTGCTGCCACGCAAGCCGAGTTGAACGGTGAAATTACCAATATTCGATACGGAAGTTATGCACTCTCCGATGTCCGTTTGGCGGGGTCATTAGAAAATAATCTGCTGAAATTCGATTTCTTAAGCCGATATCCTTTGGCAGAAATGGATTTATCTCTCAATGCCACGCTACTGAAAAAACGGATAGAAGCAATGCTTATCGCCGACGTGAAACACTTCGATTTTTACGGGATGCACCTGATGAACGATTCGCTGGCAACCTCTTTTCAGCTTTTTGCTGAAGCTCAGACAGATTTGGGTAAAAATAATCGGATAGATGTTACGCTTGGCAACTGGAAACTAACTACTCAGGCAGAAACGTTTCAACCTAAGACGCTGACATTGCACGTGGCAAGTGATACGGATACCACTCGTGTCTCTTTCCATGCCGGTGATTTAGGTATCGTTCTAACGGGTAATGCAGACGTCGAAACACTTGTAGACAAGTTCTCTCGCTTCAGTAACACACTGACACAACAATTGGAGCGCGACTCGGCTATCAACATACCTGCACTCCGCCCGTTTTTACCCGGCATGAATTTGCAAATTGCCGCCGGGAAAAACAATCCACTCTATAACCTGTTGCAACAACAGCAAATCAGTTTCGACCAAGTGGCTGTTTCCGTCCAGACTTCACCGGAAAAGGGGATTTTCCTCGATGCCGATCTTATAAACCTGATGCAGGATACGACCCGGATTGATACCGTTTGCTTCATTGCTCGACAGGATTCGTTAGGAATTCTTTATGATACCCGTGTTATCAAAAAGGCTTTCCGAAAACAACAACCGTTCACAGCAGGTGTAAGCGGTCATATCCGGAACACTTTTGCCGACGCAGAACTACATTATGCAAATGGAAAAGGGGAAACCGGCATCCTTCTTGGCCTTCGTTTGGCTAAGGAACCGGACGGATTCCGTCTACATCTCTTCCCAGAGCATCCCGTATTGGCTTTCCGCCCCTTTCAGTTAAATCCGGACAACTACATTTTGTATCGCAATCTGGACGACATCGCAGCGGATGTTCGTCTGACAGGCGAGGAAGACGCCTCTCTTTGGATTCATTCGGAAGCGGGTGGTGAACGGAAGAAAGAGATACACGCGGAATTGAGTCAAATCGATTTGCAAATTCTTTCTGAAGGATTCCCTGATTTACCGGCCCTGCGTGGTATGTTGAATGCAAATCTGCAATATGCTCCTTCTGACAGCAATTTCTTAGTGGTTGCCGATGCCTATATCGACAGCCTGTTCTATGAGGGAGGGCGCGTGGGGGAATTGGTCTTCAATGGTGTCTATTTACCTGTCAGCAAACAAGAGCATCAGATTGATGCACATCTTTTCCGGGATCATAGTGAGATTGTGGCTGTCAACGCTTATTACCAGACCGGGACGGAGGAACAATTAAGCGGGAATGTCTGGTTGACATCATTGCCATTTGAAATGGTCAATCCCTTTATTCCGGACGGAATGGCACGATTACAGGGTGCATTACAAGGTGAACTGACTGTCGAAGGTTCACCGGATGCTCCTAAGGTTAACGGCTATATTCAGATGGATAGTGCTTCCGTCTATGCAACAATGGTGGGCAGTACTTTCCAGTTCGATCAAAAAGAGATTCCTATTACGGACAATCAAATCCATTTCAACCGATATAACATTTATGCCACAGGGGAAAATCCGTTTGTTATCGACGGTTCTATCGATATGCAAGATCCTGCCCGTATGATGGCAGATTTACGGTTGACGGCATTCAATATGCAACTGCTTGATGTCAAACGAAACAGGGAGAGTATGGTCTACGGCAAACTGTTCGTCAATCTCAACTCGACCGTCAAAGGCCCGCTCGATGCCCTGACTATGCGAGGAGACCTGCAACTCTTAGGCGGGACAAATGTAACTTACGTCATGCGGGAATCTCCGTTGACAGTACAAGACCGGTTGGCGGATTTGGTCACTTTTGTCGATTTCTCCGACACACTTATCAGTCATCACCATTCGGAGACTCCGCTTCCCATCGGGGGGATGGATATGCTGATGACTATCCGTATCGATCAAGCTGTACGTATAAATGCAGATATTACGCCTGACCAGTCCAGTCGCATAGAGTTGGAAGGTGGGGGAGATCTCTCGTTCCAATATACGCCACAGGGAGAAATGATTTTGAACGGGCGTTATACCCTTACGGGTGGGATGGTTAAATACGCCATGCCGATTATCCCGCTGAAAGAATTTATCATTCAAGATGGCAGTTATGTACAATGGAGTGGCAATCCGATGGATCCGACTTTAAACCTGACAGCAACAGAGCAAATGCGTGCATCCGTTTCTCAGGACGACGGCAGTTCGCGCCTTGTCACTTTCAACGTAGGCGTGGCGATTAAACAAACGTTGGAAAATTTGCAACTGCAATTCATTCTCTCTGCGCCGGAAGACCAGTCTATGCAACAAGAACTGGACCGGATGGACGACGGGCAACGTTCCCAAATAGCCGTTACGATGCTTGTATCGGGTATGTATCTGAACATGAGCGACGTCGGGAGTGGAGGGGAAAAACCGAGTTTGGATATGGGGGCCGCCTTGAACAGCTTTTTACAAAGCGAAATCAATAATATTGCAGGAAGTGCTTTGAAGTCAGTCGACATCACGCTTGGTATGGAACAATATGACCAGAACGGGACAGGGAACGAACGGACGGATTTCTCTTTCCGTTTTGCCAAGCGTTTCTATAATGATCGTATTAGTATCATATTGGGAGGGCGGGTTTCAACCGGACAAGATATTAACGCCGGACAAAACCAGCAATTCATTGACAATGTGTCTATTGAATACCGTTTGGATAGCAGTGGAACACGCTATATCAAACTCTTTCATGATAAAAACTATGAGAGTTTGCTGGAGGGCGAGATTACGGAAACGGGGGCTGGTATCATACTCCGTAAAAAGATGCTCCATCTGCGTGAACTTTTTATATTTAAAAAGAATAGGAGCAAACCAGTTACTGACGAACAACAGAAAGGAGAAGAAAAATGAAACAGCTATACATCATCATTCATTTATGTCTGCTTTTCCTGCTTGTTGCCTGTTCGACAACAAAAAATTTGCCGGAAGGAGAAGTGCTCTACACAGGTATCAGGCAAATTGAAGTGTCTCTTCCAGACGAAAGCAAAGAAGGAGAAGAGGCATTGGCAGAAATCAATGCGGCTTTGGCTTATCCGCCTAATAATGCATTGCTGGGCAGCTCGTCCGTCCGCATTCCGTTCCCGTTCGGGCTGTGGGTGTATAACGCTTTTGTCAACAAGCAGGGGAAGATAGGGAAATGGATTTTCCGGAGACTGGCTGCCAAGCCGGTATTTATCAGTACCGTCAATCCGGAGGTACGTACCCAGATTGCCGATAACCTGTTGCGCGAATACGGTTACTTCAGTGGCTCTGCCACTTTCGACACTGTACCCGACCTCAAAGACCCGAAGAAGGCAAAACTCGACTATCACATCACGATGAATAACGCCTATACCTACGACAGCATCGCCTATGTGCGCCTTCGTCACCGCATCGATACGTTGGTACAGCGTGACACGGCTAACCGGCTCATCCGTAAGGGTGACAACTTCAACGTTACGCAGCTTGAAGCCGAGCGGCAACGCATTTCCTCTTTGTTGCGTAATAACGGGTACTATTATTTTCGTCCGGATTTCATCACTTATCAGGCCGATACGCTTCTGCATCCGGGTAAAATCTCACTTCGTGTTTCTACAAAGCCGGGATTGCAGGATAATGTCTTGCGTCCTTGGCGGATAGGTGATATTTCCGTGCATTTGAACGGTTACAATAACGAACCGCCGACGGACTCCATACGGTATAAAGATCTGACCATCTTTTATGAAGGGAAACTGCGTGTCCGTCCCGGTGTTCTCTACCAGCGGTTGAAATTTCGTCCCGGCGATCTCTATACTCAACAGGAACAGGAAAAAACACAGACTTTATATTCCCGTTTGGGCATTTTCCGCTACTCTGAAATGCAGTACACACCCAGAGATACTTCCCGCCGTTGCGATACGTTGGATTTGCGTATTAATACGGTCTATGATTTGCCATTAGACGGAGAACTGGAGGTGAATGTTACCACGAAAAGCAATGATCAAACAGGCCCCGGTGCCATCTTTAGCGTCACCAAACGGAACATGTTCGGGGGTGGAGAAACATTTGGTGTCAGTATGCGTGGCTCTTACGAATGGCAGACCGGAAACCGCGTGACAGGTAACAATTCTGCAATTAATAGTTGGGAGTTGGGCATCAGCGGAACATTGACTTTCCCACAAATCCTTTTTACCAAACTCTTCAAGGAAGACCCGCAATTCCCTTCCAGCACCTCATTCCGCATATATGCTGACCAGTTGAACCGTGCGAAATTCTTCAAAATGCTCGCTTTCGGAGGAAGTGCCTCCTACGAATACCAGACATCGGCCACCAGCCATCACGCTATTACACCCTTCAAGTTGACTTACTCGCTGTTGCAGCGGACAACTGCCGAATTCGACAGCATTGTCGGTGTCAACAAAGCGTTGGGGCGAAGTCTCGAAAACCAGTTCATTCCCGTCATGAGCTATACCTATACCTACGACGATTCGCCTGTGACAACTAAGCGGCATCACCTCTGGTGGCAAACCTCCTTTACCCAAGCCGGTCTCCTTGTCAACAGCATCTCCACCGCGATGGGCAACCGGTTTAATGAGCGAGATAAAAATCTGTTAGGTAATAAATTCGCCCAGTTCGTGAAGCTCACCAGTGAAATCCGTTATAATTATGACTTAGGGAAGAAACATCATTTGGTTGGACGCCTGATTGGAGGCATTGCTTACAGCTATGGCAACTCGGTCACGACACCTTATAGCGAACAATTCTATATCGGTGGGGCAAACAGCATCCGTGCCTTTACCATTCGAAGTATCGGGCCGGGAAGTTTCCGTCCGGTAGATTCAGAATATGGCTATCTGGACCAGACCGGAGACATCAAGTTTGAAGCCAATCTCGAATACCGTTTCCCTATTTTGGGGGATTTACACGGAGCCACTTTCTTGGATGCGGGTAATGTTTGGCTGCTCCGCTACGACGAAAACCGTCCCGGAGGGCAATTGAAGTGGGGACGTTTCCTGAAAGACCTTGCGTTGGGTACGGGTATCGGGTTGCGCTACGATCTTACGTTCTTGGTTATCCGGGTAGACTGGGGAATTGGGCTGCATGTCCCTTACGACACCGGCAAACGCGGCTATTACAACATCCCGAATTTCAAAGACGGCATGGGCGTACATCTGGCGGTGGGTTATCCATTCTGATAATGAAACGTGGCAGTTGCCAATACATGCAATATTCTGTAGGGATGCGGCGCACCACATTTCTATGGGCAGATTGCCAATTTCCCCACCGGATGCAAAGCGCAATGCCAATTGTCAATTACTCATGGTGGTACGGCTCGCCGTTCAGTATCGTCATGGCGCGATAGAGCTGTTCGACGAAAATCAGGCGAACCATCTGATGAGAAAACGTCATTTTGCTCAACGCTATTTTCTCAGAAGCTACTCCATATACAGCCCCACTGAAACCGTATGGGCCACCGATGACAAACACCAGACGTTTCGGTACGGTGTACATCTTCTTCTCCACATAGGCGGCAAACTGTAGGGAGGTGAACGCTTGCCCCTTCTCGTCCAGCAGCACGACATGGTCGCCGGGCAACAGGGCCTTTAGGATAAGTTCGCCTTCGCGCTCCTTTTGCTGCGCTTCGGCGAGGTGTTTCGTGTTCTTTATATCCGGGATGACTTCCATGTCGAAAGGGACGTAATGAGAGAGCCGGTTCCGATATGTGTCGATGGCTTCTGCCAGATAAGAGGCGTCGGTCTTGCCGATAACTACCAGTGTTATTTTCATTTCCTTGCTTTTCATAAATTTAGAGTGCGAATTTACAGGAAAAAATACATACCTTTGCCGATATGAATCATAAAAAGGGAGGAAATGATATGAAACAGTTTATTTTCATCGCAGCATTCGTCTTTGCCGCACTAAGTCTGGCAGCAGCTGACATCGGAAGCATATCGGAGGCATTCAAAAGTGGAAACGCGTCGGCGCTGAACGGATTGATGGGCGCGGAGGTAGATATGGCTTTGCCGGAGGCTACGCAGAAATGCACGGCGGGTAAAGCGATTTTGCTGCTGGAGGCTTTCTTTGGGAAGAACAAGCCGACGGGATTCCATGTTGTTCACCATGCAGACAAGGCAGAAAACGGCTTCTTTGTCGGGAAATTGCCTACGGCATCCAAAGAATATCGTGTAAATGTCACTTACCGAACAGAAAATGAAAAAGCAATCATACAATCAATCCGAATAGAATAAACAAATGGAAAACTTGAAAGAGACAAAAGAACAACTGATTGCGGACTTAATCCGCCTTGCATTTGCAGAAGATATAGGCGACGGCGACCATACGACACTTTGTTGCATCCCGGCAGACGAAAGGGGGAAAAGCCAGCTGATAGTCAAAGAAGACGGCGTATTGGCGGGTGTGGAAATCGCTGAACGTATTTTCCACACGTTTGACCCCGAGTTGAAGATGACCGTTTTCATTCATGATGGGGCAGAAGTGAAGAAAGGAGACATCGCTTTTGTTGTTGAGGGAAAGGTTCAATCGTTGTTACAAACGGAACGGCTGATGCTGAACGTGATGCAGCGGATGAGCGGCATTGCTACCACTACCCGTAAATATGTGAAAGCGCTGGAAGGGACGAAGACACATGTCTTGGACACACGCAAGACGACGCCGGGTATGCGCATCCTCGAAAAAGAGGCCGTCCGAATCGGCGGTGGGGTCAACCATCGCATCGGCCTATTCGACATGATTCTCCTGAAAGACAACCACGTAGACTTTGCCGGCGGCATCGAAGCGGCCATCACCCGTTGTCACCACTATCTGAGGGAGAAAAACAAGGATTTGAAGATAGAAATCGAAGTACGCAATCTCGACGAACTACAAGAGGTCTTGCGAATCGGAGGTGTCAATCGCATCATGCTGGACAATTTCAATACTGAAAACACACGAAAAGCGGTCGAGATTGTTAATGGCCGGTATGAAATAGAATCTTCCGGTGGCATCACGTTCGATACGCTGCGTACCTATGCAGAATGCGGCGTGGATTATATCTCGGTCGGAGCACTGACGCATTCGGTGAAAGGGCTGGACATGAGCTTCAAGGCGTGCTAAAGACATAGACATAAAAATAATCAGCGGGCAAGCTCGGTCGTCCGCTGATTATACAATATCATCATTATTCATCACAAC
>CAYXIX010000033.1:9144-18397 GCA_964465405.1 uncultured Parabacteroides sp.
AACACCAAAAGAGAAAAGATGGTTCGATGGTGACTGGTCATGAGATTTACTCATCGATGCGCTTCACTATCCCATTTTCTAACCGATACTGCTGTCCGCTTTCTGGGCAAATGGCCATGCTCTTCTCATCAAACTCCAACCGGTGTCCGTTCGCGCTCACCCAGCCTGTCTGACGGGCGGGATTGCCAACAACCAGCGCATAAGGGAGCACATCTTTTGTCACAACCGCACCGGCTCCAATCATGGCATATTCCCCGATGGTATGTCCGCAAACAATTGTCGCATTGGCCCCAATCGTCGCCCCTTTGCCTACGTGCGTCTCCTTATATTGGTCTTTGCGGGAAATCGCACTGCGGGGATTGATGACATTCGTAAACACGCAGCTTGGGCCGAGAAAAACCTCGTCCTCACACCTTACTCCAGTATAAATTGATACATTGTTCTGCACTTTCACCCGGTTTCCCAACACGACGCCCGGTGCAATCACTACATTCTGCCCGATATTGCAATCCCGGCCAACCATGCATCCCGTCATCAGGTGCGAGAAATGCCAGATGCGTGTCCCTTTGCCAATGGTGCAACCCGCGTCAACTACGGCTGTTTCATGTGCTTGAAAAGTTTCCATTTATTTGTAGATGAGAAAAATAGTTGGTTTCTTGCTTAAATCCGGCACTCGTCCGTTCCACTCTTTGACCGGACGGGTACAGATAAACTCGTCTTCACACGTGATATCCGAAGCAATACACAATTTCGTCGAAGGGCGACAAATGCGAATCAGTTCTTCCACCAGCTTTCCATTCCGATAAGGTGTTTCGATGAACAATTGCGTCTGGTCTTCCGAGTAAATCCGACCTTCCAGCTTCTTGATTGCTGCCGTCCGCTGCACGGTGTCAATGGGCAAGTAACCGTGAAAAGCGAAACTTTGCCCATTGAACCCGGAAGCCATCACTGATAGAAGTATTGACGAAGGGCCGACTAATGGAACCACCTTATAATATTTGCGCTGTGCAATCGCCACGACATCTGCTCCCGGATCGGCTACGGCCGGACAGCCGGCCTCTGAAATCACCCCTACCGGAAGCCCTTCTGCCAGTGGTGCCAAATAACCCGCTACGGCTTCAGCGGCTGTATGTTTGTTTAATTCATAAAACGTTAATTCGTCAATGACGACAGCAGGGTTTGTCTTTTTCAGGAAACGGCGTGCCGTCCGCACGTTCTCGACAATGAAATGGCGGATGGAACGGATTACCTCCCGATTGTATTCAGGCAAGACACGGCGATGCTCAGTGTCGCCAAGTGTGACAGGAATGAGATAAAGCGCTGCTTGCATAAAAGGTCTATCAACTTTAATTTGGACAAAAATACTACTTTTGCATGAAACAAACCGTATGATATGACACTCCCAACCGATTTTATTTCCCGTACCCGCGCTTTGCTGGGTACAGAATTCGATGCGTTGGCAGTTGCTTTACAGGCGGAAGCCCCCGTCAGCATCCGTATCAACCGCCACAAAGGGACGCCCGGACTTCTTCCCCTGCAGACCGACGGACGTGTCGCTTGGTGTGAAAGCGGCTACTACCTGTCAGCGCGCCCCGCTTTCACGTTCGACCCGCTTTTTCACGCCGGTGTCTATTACGTGCAAGAAGCGTCGTCAATGTTTCTTGAGCAAGCAATCCGCCGCTACGTGACGAAACCCGTCCGTTGCCTCGACCTTTGTGCCGCTCCGGGTGGCAAATCGACCCATTTGCTCGACCTGCTGCCCGAAGGGAGCCTGTTGGTCAGCAACGAGGTCATACGCAGCCGCAGTCAGGTGTTGGCGGAGAACATGGCCAAATGGGGAAATCCGAATGTCATCGTGACGAACAACGACCCGGCAGAGCTGGGGCGACTGACACACTGGTTTGATGTGATTGTTACCGATGTGCCCTGCTCGGGCGAAGGAATGTTCCGCAAAGATGCGGCGAGCGTCGGCGAATGGAGCGTTGCCAACGTTGAATACTGTGCCGCCCGGCAGCGGCGCATCCTGCACGACGTCTGGCAGGCGCTGCGTCCCGGCGGGCTGCTTGTTTACAGCACCTGCACTTACAACACCGAAGAAGACGAGGAGAATATCCATCATATCATCGAAAAACTGGGTGCCGAAGCACTCCCGATTCCCATCCCTGCCAAATGGCGCATCACAGGGCCCCTTCGTTACACCCATCCTGTCTATCGCTTCTTCCCCCATAAGACACGGGGCGAAGGTTTCTTCCTTGCCATCCTCCGGAAAGCCGACGGCGAACAGCAGGAAATCCGCCCCAAAGGGAAAAGCAAAAAAGAAAAAGGGAAGACTGCGCTACCCTTTCCGCCGCACGTGAAAGCGTGGCTAACGGTTGCCGACCCGCTACTAACCGGCTCGGCAGGAAATCCGATTCGGCTGCTGCCCCGTTTTTTAGGTGATACTTACCCGCTGCTTGACGAACATCTGCGCATTCTTTCTGCCGGTGTCACGCTGGGCGAAATGAAAGGAAAAGACCTTATCCCGGCTCCCGCGCTGGCACTCAGCACGACGCTGCGTCCCGATGCTTTCCCTTCGGTCGAACTCGACTGGGAACAGGCCATCCGCTACCTGCGCCGGGAGGCGTTTGCCCTGCCAGAGGGGACGCCAAAGGGATATGTGCTTGTCTGTTACAAAGGTTTCCGGCTGGGTTTTGCCAAGAATTTAGGCAATCGCGCCAACAACCTCTATCCGCAGGAGTGGCGCATCCGGAGCGGGCATGTGCCGGAAAAAGTAGAGGTGTTATAAACCAGCCTCTATTCATATTTCACCACTCGCCTTGCGTAATCTCTGCTGGTGATTGCTTGCTCCGTTGACAGTTCGTAGGCGCAACTCGCGGTTACGCTGCCGGAAAAGGTCAACGTGCAGGTTCAGAAAGTTAAACGCGGCAGCTAAGAACAGTAGGATGCCTGAGGTCAAGAAAAGGTTGATAAAGTGAAATGTAAAAGGCGTTTCCGAATAGCATTTGTTTTAGCCTAAAGCCATTTGCCTTGCGCTTAAACGGATTTTCCCTCCGAGTAATATTTTGTACAATCTCTTTGCAGTTAACCCAAACGTTCACAGCGACGCTTCCGCCCTTTGCATCGGGTTTGCCTTTGTCGTGCCGAGCGCGTAGACGAAGGCTTCGGCAACCACGACACGTTGGCGTTCCGGCATGGCTGACGAATTCCTTCTCTTCCAAATAAGCGACCAAGAGGCTTATGCCAGTTCGGACAGACGTTCTTTGTATTGTTCAGAAATTCTTTTTCGTATTCAAATCTTTGCGTGGTAAATATAGATATATTTGTGGGATAAAAGAACAGGAGTATGCTTAAAATCGGTCTTCTTTCAGATACCCACGCATGGTGGGACGATAAATATGTGGAGTATTTTTCCGGGTGTGATGAAATCTGGCATGCAGGCGATATCGGCTCTGAAACGCTCGCCGCACGGCTGGCAGCGTTCAAACCGCTGCGGGCCGTCTGCGGGAACATAGACGGGCAGGCATTGCGCCTGCAATATCCAGTGGTAACCCATTTCAAGGTAGAAGAGGTGAACGTCATGATGACGCACATCGGCGGTTATCCCGGACGTTACAATCCGGCCATCCGCAAAGAGCTGTACGATACGCGCCCGAATCTGTTTATTGCCGGCCATTCGCATATTTTAAAGGTGGCTTTCGACCGTAATCTGCAATGTCTCTATATCAATCCCGGAGCGGCGGGAAAAAGCGGCTTCCATCTTGTCCGAACGTTGGTTCGTTTCGTCATCGACGGCCGGCAAATCAAAGAGTTGGAGGTCGTCGAGTTGGGGAAACGGTAGTGCACAGAGGTTAAGACACAGTGCTAAAGAGCCTTTCCTCCCACATGTTTTTCAGCATGGTAGGAGGAGCGGACTAAAGGGGCACTTTCAACTTGTGCGAATCCCTTTTTCAAAGCGACTGATTTATAGACGGCGAACTGCTCGGGTGTCACATATTCTTTCACCGGAATATTCTTCCGGCCGGGTTGCAGATATTGTCCGATTGTCAAAACGGATACGCCCGCAGCTAAGACATCATCCATCAGTTCATAGACCTCTTCGTGTGTCTCTCCTAACCCCACCATGATTCCTGTTTTGGCAACAGTCCCTCGCTCAGCAATACGGGCAAGCACAGAGAGACTCAGCTCATAACGTGCCACGCTTCGTACGTCCGGGCTGATTCGCCGAACGGTCTCCATGTTGTGCGAGATGATTTCGGGTGCTGTCTCGACGACTTGGTCTACTAATTCCAAATGTCCTTGAAAGTCGGGTATCAGCACTTCTACTGTTGTCTCTGGATTTAACTGTTTGATGGCTTTGATTGTGGCTACCCAATGGCCGGCACCCAAATCGGGCAAATCGTCGCGGTCGACAGAGGTGATGACGGCGTGTTTCAGCTTCATCAGTTGGATACTTTCGGCTACACGCATCGGTTCGCGCGGGTCTAAGGGCAGCGGACGTCCGGTCTGCGTATTACAGAATCGGCATGAGCGTGTACAGATATCGCCTGCAATCATAAATGTCGCCGTTCCTCTGCTCCAGCATTCGCCCATATTCGGGCATTTCCCGCTTGTGCAAATCGTGTGCAAGCAATGCAAGTCGACAATCTGTTTCGTGCGAGTGAATTGCTCATTTCCCCGCAGTCGGATTTTCAACCAGTCGGGTTTCCGTACATAGTCCGTCATCGTCTCTTACAAATTATCAAACAGGAAATTGGACATTCGTGTATACAGGTGAAGACGAGTATTGCCTCCGTAAATACTGTGATTGCGGTCTTTATACACTTGCATTTCAAACTGTTTGCCGGCTTGTACCAACGCTTCGGCGTAGTCCATCGTCTGCTGGAAGTGCACATTGTCGTCTGCCGTCCCGTGAACCAACAGCAATTTGCCTTGCAAATCTTTTGCTTTGCGGATAGGAGAGGTTGCGGCATATCCTTCATAATTTTCCTTAGGCGTCCGCATAAATCGTTCGGTATAAACCGTGTCATAATATTTCCAGTCTGTGGGAGGCGCGACAGCAATTCCGGCTTTAAATGTGCCGTTTCCTACACTCATTGACATCAGTGTGTTATATCCTCCGAAGCTCCATCCCCAAATGGCAATCCGGTCTTTATCGATATACGGGAGCTTGCCTAATGCTTGTGCCGCTTCCACCTGGTCTTTCGACTCCAGCTCGCCCATCCGCAGATAGGTACATTTCCGGAAGGCTTCGCCCCGTGCACCTGTTCCGCGTCCGTCGACACAGACAGAGATAATTCCCTTTGTCGCTAAATATTGTTCCCAATCAAAACTATACTGGTCTAACACCTGTTGGGAGTTCGGACCGCTATATTGGAACATCAATACCGGATATTTCTTCGTCTCGTCGAAGTCTACCGGTTTTACAATCCATGCATTCAATTCATAATCTGAAGCTGTATGAATCTTGAAAAATTCTTTTTTCGCATACACATATTCTGCCAGTCGTTCACGCAAGGCAGCATTGTCTTGCAAGACACGCAACTCTTTGTTTTTCTTTGTTTCATTCACCGTGATACGTACCGGTGTATTGGCATTCGAATAATGATTGACATAGTAAGCAAAATTCGCGCTGAACACGGCTCGGTTTGTCCCAAGTTGAGTCGACAGTTTGATTTTCTTCCCTTTTGCGTCAATTGTGTATACAGCCCGTTGCAAGGGACTTTCTTCTGCCGATTGATAATAAACCTCCTTTGTTTGTTCATCGTAACCGATAAAGTCCGTTACATCCCAATTTCCCTTTGTCACTTGGCGTAGCAAGACCCCTGTCGGAGAATATAAATAGATGTGTGCATAACCGTCTTGTTCACTGACATAAGAGAAACAATCCTCATAAAAGTGAATCGACCTTAACCACTCCGAGTCTACGTAAGCCTTATTCTTATCCTGCAACACCAGCCGAGAGACTCCACTCTTGGGATTGACATAGTACATCTGAAATACATTCTGTTGCCGGTTCAGCGTCATGACTGCCAGCTGGTCTGCATTGTGCGTAAACGTAATGCGGGGGATATAACTGTCTGCCTCAATCGGGACTTCCAAATGTTTCGTGTCGCGTGTGGCTACGTTATAGGCATGCAACGTTACTGTCGAGTTTTTCTCTCCGGCTTTCGGATATTTATAATTGTAATAACCCGGATAGAGTCCTTCCCCATAGACCTGCATCGAGAATTCGGGGACTTCCGACTCATCGAAACGGACAAAAGCCAACTGTTCACTATCCGGCGACCATGCCATCAGATTGGTCACGGCAAATTCTTCTTCATACACCCAATCGGTGATACCGTTCAGGATCTTGTTAAACTCGCCGTCTTTTGTCACTTGGACTTCTGTGTCATAATCGAATTTGCGAATCCATATATTGTTGTCGCTGACATAAGCGACCATCCGTCCGTCAGGGGAAAATGTCGGAATCATCTGTTTGCTTTTCCCGTCCGATATAGGTTTGACATAATTGCGACGCACATCATAATCATACACATGGGCTCGGAACGAACGGCGGTAAATCGGCTCTGTGTCGCGCCAGACCAAGATGTGATGTCCCGTGCTGCTCATGGTATAACCATCAAACGTGTCGAACGTACACTCGCGAGCCTTTGCCGTATTGAACAAAGTATCTACCGGATTACCCGTGCGATAAGCATATTTGATAATCATGTTCCGTTCCCTGTTCATGGCCGTATAATGCTCGCCATCCGGCAGGGAGCGCATCTCGCCTATGTTCGTCACCTGAGCAAACCGTCCCTCGACAATGTCTCTCAATTCGACGCGTTTGTTTCCGTTCTGGGCCGCTATTCCTCCTATGACAACCAACGATATTCCTAATGCAATTCCTAATCGTCTCATACCAAGTTCTGTTTCTTTTCCAATTTGACTGACAAAATTAGTATTTTATCTTTATCAAACAATCCTATTCAATTCGTTTAATCCGTATTCCATTTTTCACGTCTGGCGAGCAAGGCGGTAGGCGCCGGGTGGTATTCCGAAGCGGCGCTTGAAGGCGGTACAGAAATGGGGCGTGTATGCATAGCCCACTTGCAGGGCTATTTCCTGTATGGGAAGGCGCGTGTCGAGCAGGAGGCTGGCGGCGAGTTGCATCCGGAGGTCGAAGAGGTAGCCGAATACGGTCTGGTGGAACAGCTGCTTGAAGCCCGCTTTCAGGGTGCATTCGTTGGTCCCGACGCGGAGGGCCAGTTGGCGGAGCGAGGGCGGGTTGATGTATTCGGAGCGGATGATGTCGCGTGCCTGATGGATTTTGTCGCGTTCGGCTACGCTTGAAGGGTGTGCCGGTTGGCTGGCGGCATCGCTCTGGCAGAGGAAGGCGGAGAGAGATTCAACCACTTTCGCTTCGAGGTACATGCGGGATGTGTTGCCCATCAGGCGGCACAGTTCGATGGCATTCAGTGCGCTTGTCAATGTGGCAGAGACCGGCAGGTTTTCGGGCGAGAAGAAGAAGGTTTCGCCCCGAGTGAGCCGTGTATAGGCAGAGGCGAAAAGCTCCGGGTAACGTTCTGTCAGGGAGTGGAAGAAAGTGGGCGCAATGAGGATGCTGGTCATCTCGAACGGGTCGCCTGCCCGGAAGTAGTTGCACTCCTCTTTGTAGCCGGAGCAGACCATCAGGTTGCCGAATCCTGCCTGCCAAAGGCGGCACCGATGGTCAGCTGATAGCGTGCATTCGGCACATCCCTGTTGGACAGACGAAAGGCCGAGAAAGGTGCTGTCCATGTTGTAAGAGCGGAGACAGCACGCAGTGGCGCAGTCGATGGAATTCCGGATGATTGTAAAGTCTTTGCAGCGGAACGTTTCGAAGCGGTACCGGAAGAAGTCGTGTTGTGCGCACCAAGCCGTCTCCTCTAACGTGTTGGGGGAGTCGGCAGGAGGGAAGTAGGCCATGTCGTCCGGCATTTCCAAGCGGATTGGTTTGCGGCCTGCGGCTGTCAGTTCGATTGTCATCATAATTTCCGTCAAGTGAAAAAGGAATTCCCTTCCGGGTAATTTAATTTAGGACAAAGGTCTGACCTTTGTAGCAGAAAAACAATCCCTATAAATAGGTATAATGATGGAGAAAATTAAACCCGGATTACAAGACGAGGTAGCGGAAACGCTTTTTATCCCGCTGCTTTCACGTGCGACAGAGACACGCCGCAAGGGCGGACTGCTGCACGACCCTGTTGCCTGTGAGATGGTGGAACGGGTCGATTATGATTTTGCCAAGTATGGAAAGATGAAGATGAGCACAATCGGGACGATTATCCGCGTGCGGCATTTCGACCGGTTGACGTCCGGCTTTATCCACCGGAAGGAGAAGGAGCATCCCATTGTGGTGCAGGTCGGTTGCGGGCTGGATACGCGCTTCCAACGGGTACCGAATCGGGAGAAGGCGTTGTTCTATGAAATGGATTTGCCTGAAGTGATTCGTTTGCGGGAGCAATTGTTGCCACCCTCTTCGAATGATGTGTATATCGGGGCCTCTTTGCTGGAAACCGGTTGGATGGACGAGTTGCGCGAGCGTCATCCAGATGGGACATTCCTTTTTCTTTTTGAGGGTGTACTGATGTATTTCACAGAAGAGCAGGTGCGGGAGGTATTGAGCCGTTTGGCAGAACGTTTCCCCAAAAGTGAAATCTATTTTGACAAAGTAAGCAGTTGGGCGTGTCGGAATTCGGACAAGCATGAGTCGGTAAAACGGACGAAAGCACGCTTTCATTGCGGAATCGATGACCCGCATATTGTGGAACAATGGATTCCGGCGTTACGGTTGACCGAGACGTTTTATTTCGTGTCGGAGGCAAAAGGACGGTGGGGAATTGCCGGTTTTATCATGTCGTTGATACCGGCGTTGCGTCATTCTTTCGGAATTTTGGGTTATCAAGTTGTGGCAGGGAGATGAAGCAAAAAAGAGGATTTGCTCGTCTGTTGGAGATAGCGGGCAAGAAAAAGGGTTGTTGTTCCTTTCGGGGGAATTGGCTACGTTGAGCGCGTGCTGCATGTTAGTCCCTTATTGGTCGGTTTATTCGGTTTTGGGCGAACTGCTTCGGCACATGGATGTTTGTCAGGAAAAACCGGACAGGCATTTATGAAAGCGTATGCTCTGCTCAAGTGAACCACAGCATATCGCGTTAGCAGTCGTTTATCTTTTTTCCATTGTTTCGGAAAGAGCTGTTGCCTGAACCGGTCAACCCTTTGTCTCCTCGTT
>CAYXIX010000034.1:0-18350 GCA_964465405.1 uncultured Parabacteroides sp.
TTTTTTCGCGTGATATCATGGATTTGATGATGAAAGCCCTCGAATGAAAAAGGACTGCTGAAAAACAATGTGGAAAGAATAAAAGGTCGGTAATTGCAGCAATAACCGGCGGTTACAAATTTATCAACTAATAAATACTAATTATAAGAATGAGACAAAGGTATGGAAGAAAAAGATTATCCGGGTCTTTGCCATAAAAAAAGACTCAAAAGACTGAGAAATGTAAGAATTATGAAGTTAACGACATGTTTTTTGCTGCTGTATTCCTGTTTCGTGTTTGCTAATCACACAAATTCGTTAGACGCAAGGGTAAGTTTGAATATGCAGCAAGTACAGTTGGAAAAAGTTTTGGATGCCATTGAAGCTCAAACAGAGTATCTGTTTATTTCAAATCGACACGTCAATTTGAAGCAGAGGGTTTCTGTGAATGTAGAGAATAAGACGGTTCAAGAGGTTTTGGCAATAATATTGAAAAATACGGGGCTGACTTTTAATCTGGAAGGTGTAAATATTATCTTATCGGAAAATTCATCTGTAGCTGGAGGAGGCATCGGTGTTGTGCAACAGACCCGTAAAATTAGTGGTACGATTGTTGATCAGGCAGGACTCCCTGTTGCTGGTGCGAATATCGTAGTGAAAGGGACAACAATCGGGACTATTACGGATATGGATGGGATGTTCACACTGGATGTGCCGGAGGGAGCTGTTCTGACGGTTTCTTACATTGGATATATGGAGCAGGAAATGGCCGTTGGTGTAAATTCTAAACTTTTCATTACGTTATATGAAGATACGCAGGCTTTGGACGAGGTGGTTGTCGTTGGTTACGGTACGCAGAAGAAGGTGAATGTAATCGGTTCCATTGCGATGGTTGGTTCGGAAAAATTGGAAAATCGTGCGACATCATCTGTTGTTTCAGCTTTGACGGGGCAGATGCCGGGAGTCACAATAACTCAACCCGGAGGACGACCGGGAGTGAATACAGGGACAATCCGCGTGCGTGGTGTCGGTTCATTTGGAGCGACACCGGATGCATTAATTTTGATTGACGGCATTCCGGGTAATATGACGGATATCAATCCGAATGACATTGAGTCGGTGTCTGTCTTAAAAGATGCCTCAACTGCTGCTATTTATGGTGCTCGTGCAGCAAATGGAGTGGTTTTGGTAACGACAAAGACCGGTAAAGAACAAAAAGTTGCGGTTTCTTATAATGGTTATGTCGGTTTCAACCGTGCAACGGAATTGCCTGAATATGTAGATACATGGGATTATGCCCGTTTATTGAATGAAGCAGACGGAATTACCCGTTTTACAGAAGAAGAAATACAGGCAATGCGCGATGGTAGCCAGCCGGACCGCTGGGCGAACGATAATTTTGTCGACGATATTTTTTCTGGTAACGGATTGCAGACGGGACATGATTTATCTGTTACTGGCGGTAACGAACGTAGTCGATATTTCGTCTCTTTCGGTTATTTAAATCAGAACGGTATTGTTCCGCATAATAATTACACTCGTTACACCGGACGTTTGAATTTAACTTCTCAGTTAGCAAAGAATCTGAATATGACTGTCCGTTTGCGCGGAGACCATGCAACGACGAAAGAGCCGGGTACGGCAGGTGCCATCGATGGGGACGGCATACTGATGCTTATTCAGCAGGGATTGCGTTTCCCCGGTTATCGCCCCTCCGTATTGAGTGATGGGACGTGGGGAGCCGGCGTGAAAAATTTTGGGACACCTAAGGCATGGTTAGCGTCGGAATCATTTACATACAATCCGGTTAAACGGTTGAATTCGGCAATCAGTTTGGACTATACGCCAATTGATGGCTTGAAAATCACAGCAATGGGTGCATATAATTACACGAATGATTACCAAAAAGATTACAAAGCAACTTTGGATGTCAACATTGATGGAGTAATCAATACTTTAGGTCCCTCTAAGTTGACAGATACAAATACAAATACAGAATACAAGACATTCCAGGCTACAGTCAATTATGTAAAATCTTTTGACGGAAAACATAATATAGACGTTTTAGTGGGATATTCATGGGAGGATGAAACATCTCGTGACATGAGTGCAGATAGGCAGAATTTTCCCAATAATAATTACCCTTATTTGACAGCAGGGTCTCCGGATGTCCAAACAAATAGCGGAGGTGGATATGATTGGGTGATACAATCCGTCTTTGGCCGTGCACAGTATAATTATGTAGAACGTTATTTGGCTGAAGTGACGATGCGCTATGATGGCTCTTCGCGATTCCCTTCAAACTCTCGTTTTGCTTTTTTCCCTTCTGCCGCATTGGGATGGCGCCTTTCGGAAGAGGCTTTTATGAAAGAGAATGGGAATCTGTCTTTTGTTGATAATCTGAAATTAAAAATCTCTGCGGGTATTTTAGGGAACAATAACATTGGTAATTATGCTTATCAGTCTGTGTATGAACTTGGTGATAGTTATAATTATCCTTTTGGTGGTACTATCCAGCAAGGCGCTCAATTGGTTTATTATGCAGATCCGACATTGAAATGGGAAACTACTCGTACGATCGATGCCGGTTTTGAAGCGATGTTGTGGAATGGGCTGTTAAGCACGAATGTGACCTATTTCCATCGTTATACGTATGATATCTTGTATCAACCGAGTTCCAGTGTATCAGCTGTGTTTGGTTTGGAGATGAGTGAGGTGAATACAGGAGAGGTTCTTAATTCGGGTTGGGAATTTGAAATCGGTCATCGTAATACAATTGGAGAATTTAGCTATGGGATAAATGGCAATTTCTCTATAATAAAGAATGAAATAAAATCGTTGGGAGTCGGAAATGTAAGCCAGCCTAATGGTATGATAGGGAACGGTTCGGATCTTTTCATCGGCTATCCGATGCAAATGTTTTATGGTTATGTGACAGATGGCGTGTTTACAGACCAGGCAGACATAGATGCCTGGTTTGCACATACGGATCAATCCGGTTTTGGCAGAAGTTATGAAGATACGAAACCGGGTGATATCCGGTATGTGGATATTTCAGGGCCGGATGGTGTGCCTGATGGAGTAGTAGACGCTACTTACGATCGTGTCTATTTGGGGTCACGTATTCCGAAATATACTTTTGGGCTTTCATTGGATGCGGCTTATAAAGGTTTTGATTTGAATGTATTGTTGCAAGGCGTGGCTGGTGCGAAAGGAATGTTAAGTAATTATGCCGGTTGGGCTTTTTGGTCTGAAGGGAATGTCCAGAAATGGCAAATGGAAGAGGCTTTTGACCCGGAAAATCCCAATCGGTATGCAGGATATCCGCGTATAGAAAATTTGGGGAATTCAACAAGCCATAATACACAGACTTCGGATTTTTGGATACGGAATGCAAATTATTTACGTATAAAGAATATACAGTTCGGATATACGTTCCCTCAAAAATGGTTACGAAAAATGTCTGTATCTAATCTACGCGTTTATGTTGCTTCTGAAAATCCTTATACATTCCATAGTTTCCCGGATGGATGGGATCCTGAAATCGCTTTAGATGGAAGTAATTCTTACTCGAGTGGGGCATTTTATCCGGTTTTGAGAAATTTTACATTTGGTGTCAATTTAAGGTTTTAAAGGAGGAATCAATTATGCAAAAACTGAAAAGATATAAGGCAACAATGAACAGAATAGGTGTAACCGCCACTTTCCTGTTATTGATGACTGCTTGCAGCATGGATCGTTATCCGCTGACAAGTTTTAGTGAAGAAACTTTTTATGCAGATGAAGCCAATGTAGAATTGGCTCTGACGGGTTTGTATAGAGGGGGTATTACGTATGGAGTCGATTATAATGCTTCTGATTGGTGGGCATATAGTGCCACTATTTTGTTGGATGGTGTCACAGATATTGGTTATGACCGTAGAGGGTTTACTAATGCTATTGGGCAATTAACTGCCGGAACGCTTACGGAGACAAATACATGGATTCAAAATCTTTATCAGTATCCATATCAACGGATTAGTGCTTGTTGCCGTTTTATCGATGGGTTGGACGGGATAGAGAATCAGACAGAAGAAATGGAACGGATGAGAGCTGAGGCGCGTTTCATTCGGGCTGTCCAGTATTTTTATTTGGCCTCTTATTATCATGATGTCCCGCTTGTGACGGAAACTCTCACAATAGAAGAAGCAAATAGCGTAACGAAAACTTCTCGTGAAGAAGTTCTCCAATATGTAGCAGACGAGTTGCAAGCCGTTTCCGAAATACTGCCGCGCCAGAAAGATTTACTGAGTACAGAATTGGGGCGGGCGACTGCGCAAGCTGCATTGGTCTATCTGGCACGTACTTATCTGATAATGGAAGATTTTCAAAACGCTGCCGCTGCGTGTGAACAGATTATCAATTGGGGTGATAATGCATTGGATGCGGATTATCAGTCGCTATTTTATCAATCCGGCGAAAGTAGTAGCGAGCATATCTTTGCGACCCAGTTTGTAGATGATTTAGCAGGTCATGGATTGCCGCAGCATGCTTATCCTGTCAAAGATGGGGGATGGTGTTTGGTCAATATTTCCAGCATTTTGTTTGAAGCATATGATTTTTTAGACGGGACTCCGTTCAGTTATGAAGATGAACGTTTTGACCGGAATAATTTTGGTGCAAATCGGGATTCTCGTTTAGATTATACGTTTTATTATGATGGGGCGACATTTAGAGGAAGTGTTTATGAGTGCAATCCGGAATCAACTTCTGCCGATAAAATCGGAGCGGGACAGGTCACTCAAACAGGTTACTTGTTACGTAAGTATTTGGATGAATCGTGGACTGGCGATATTACAGCTTGTGGTGTGAATGTTCCTTTGGCGCGTTATGCCGATGTACTGCTTATGTATTTGGAAGCTAAAGTAAGAGGAGGGGATGTGATTACCCAGTCGTTATTAGACCAGACCATTAACGCTGTGCGGAGTCGTGTGGATATGCCGTCTTTGACTGAGACGGATCCGGATGAGTTGTTTAAGTTGATACAGAAAGAACGAATGATTGAATTAGCATTTGAAGGTTGGCGCCTATGGGATTTGTTCCGTTGGGGTATTGCGGTCGAGAAATTAAATGAAGACATTTACGGGTCTCCATTTTGGGTTTCAGACCAAAGTTTGATACAAATGAAAGATGGGCAACCTGATGTTTACAATCGTTGGTATGTAGGAACACGTCAATTCCAAGAAGGACAGGATGTGTGGCCTATCCCCTTAACTGAAACAAATATTAACCCGAATTTACGTTAGAAGGAATCTATACAGACAGCGAGAGTACCGGTTGGGGCGGAAACTTCACCGCCGACAAGGCGTATGTGAAAGGAGAGGCGTTTACGTTGTAAAGATTCTGTACGTCAAAGTATAGCACGCGGAATTCACGGAAAGAAACGGATGCTCGCAGAAGAATGAGTTACATCTGCGGTCATCCGTTTTTCTGTGTCATGACGTGTGCTTTTTTCACGTTATTCTGCCAGGCACTGCCGTAGTTCCTTGACTGCCTCTTCCGCTGTTTGGGCTTTGTCGAGCAGTTGGATGAATTTGCTGCCGATGATGGCGCCGGATGAGTATTGTGAGGCGGCTTCGAAGGTGGCGCGATTGGAGACGCCGAATCCGACGAGGCGCGGGTTGCGCAGGTGCATCCCGTCGATGCGCCGGAAATAGGCCTGTTTCTGTTCGTCGAAACGGTGTTGCGCACCGGTGATGGCGGCACTCGATACCATGTAGATGAAGCCCTCCGTATGGGTGTCGATGAGCCGGATTCGTTCTTCGGAGGTTTCCGGCGTGATGAGCATAATCATTTTCAGGTCATAGCGCTTGGCAGTCACTTTATAGTCGGCCATGTAGTCGGCAAAAGGCAGGTCGGGGATAATCATCCCGTCGACACCCACTTCTGTGCATTTGCGGCAAAAAGGCTCGAACCCGAATTGCATAATCGGGTTCAGATATCCCATCAGGATAAGGGGGATACGGACTTCGTCACGGATGCCTTTCAACTGTTCGAAAAGCAACCGGAGCGACATCCCGTTGCGCAGGGCACGTGTGGTGGCATCTTGGATGACCGGCCCGTCGGCCATCGGGTCGGAGAAGGGGATGCCCACTTCGGCCATGTCGATTCCGCCTGCCTGAAGCGCGCGGAGGATGCCGGTTGTATCGTCCAAAGAGGGGAAACCGGCTGTAAAATAGACGGAGAGGATTCCGTTGGGTTTCGTTTGGAATAACTGTGTAATGCGGTTCATGTTGTTTCTGTTTTTATAAGTTTATTCTACCTTATTGTTTCGAATCTTTTGGATGAATGCTTGCAGCCGTGCGACGTCTTTGACTCCCGGAGCCGTCTCGAATCCGCTGTTGAGGTCGATGCCGGCCAGTCGGGGATGATGGAAGCGGAGGATGGCTTCCGCGCTTTCGGGACGTATGCCGCCGCTCAGGAGGAAGGGCGTTTCGCCCTGATAAGCGTCGAGCAGCGACCAGTCGAATGTTTGCCCCGAACCACCGTAACTCTTGCAGCGCGTGTCGAACAGGAGGTAGTCGACCACCCCTTCATACCCGGCAACCGCCTGCAAATCTTCTGCGCAGGAAACGGGCAGGGCTTTGATAAGCGCATAGCCGCGTTTGTGTAGCGCATAACATTCGTCCGGCGTTTCATCCCCATGCAATTGCAAATAGTCGAGGCGATAACGCAAGGCGGTCTCCCGTATCTCTTCGTAGGAGGCATTGACGAAGACACCCACTTTTTTAAAAGGGCAATTGGGCTTCGCGCTCGGCGAAAAATAATTGTCCATTAACAATTGTCCATTGTCAATTGCTCTTGCGCTTCCCTTGTAGAAGATGAACCCCATCCAGTTGATGCCGAGCCGTGCCACGTCGCGGATATTTTCCGGTTCGCGCATACCGCATACTTTGACAATCATCGCGTGGTTCCTCCTATGAACTGTTTCAATGTCTTGCCCGGCTCTTGGGTCTTCATGAAGGTCTCGCCGATGAGGAACCCGCCGAACCCCGCTTCGCGCAGGCGGCAGACGGTCGCCGGGTCTGCAATCCCGCTTTCGGATACCAGCAGGGGAGCCTCCGCCTGCCCGTCGAGGGTTTGACGGATGGCTTCGGCCAACTGGAACGAATGGGCGACGTCGGTGTGGAACGAGCCTAAATGACGGTTGTTCACCCCCAGCATATCCACTTGTGCATTGAGGTGCCCCAACTCCGCTTCGCTGTGGATTTCCAATAACACCTCCAGCCCCAACGTGTGTGCCAGCCCGACATAGTCGCTGCATTGCGCGGGCGTCAGGCAGGCGGCAATCAGCAGGACGGCGTCGGCACCCGTCACGCGCGCCTGATAGAGCTGATAGGCGTCGATGACGAAATCTTTCCGGAGCAACGGAAGCCGGGTCAGCCGGCGCGCTTCCCGCAGGTCGCCCAGCGAACCGCCGAAGAAGTCCGTGTCGGTCAGGACGGAGCAGGCGGCGGCTCCCCCCGCTTCGTATGCCGGCACGACGTCGGCAATGCGGGCGCCGGGATGCAACCATCCTTTGGAGGGACTTTTACGTTTGAACTCGGCGATGATACCCGGCGGGAAAGCGGCGATGGCCCGGCGCATGGAATGGGTGGGGCGTTCGAGCTGCTCACTGCCCAGCCCCAGCAGGACGGAGAGCGGGACGGCCTGTTTCTGCCGCTCCACCTCCAGCCGTTTGTTGGCTACGATGTCTTGTAGAATATCTTTCATGTTGCAACTTATTTCACTGTTTGATGTTATTGATTGAGCGAGAGAAACCGTTCGAACGTCTGCAAGGCTTTGCCGCTTTCCAGCGACTCGCGTGCTTCGGCAAGGCAGTCTTCGATTTTTTTCGCCGGGCAAATCACTTGGATGGCGAAGGCGGCATTGGCGACGACGCAGTTGGTCTGCGCAGGCGTGGCGCAGTTGTGCAAGACGTTGTCGAAGATGCGGGCGGCGTCGGTCACGGTCTGCCCGCCGTCGAGGTCGCTCTCTTGGGCACGCGGGAAACCGAGCATCTCGGGCGTGTAGAGCTTCTCCTTCTCAGGCATGGCGATTTTGAATTCTGCCGTGAGCGAAATCTCGTCGTATCCGTCGAGGCTGTGCACGACGGCGAAGCGCGTGCCGCTCTCCTGATACGTATAGCTGTAAAGCCGCAGCAACGGCAGGTTGTAAACGCCCAGCAGCTGATAGGTCGGCATGACGGGGTTGACCAGCGGGCCGAGCATGTTGAAGAAGCTGCGTACGCCCAGACTCTTCCGCACTGCCGCGACCGCCTTCAGCGCCGGGTTGAAGAGCGGGGCGTGGAGGTAGGCGATGCGGCACGTATCCATCGAGCGGCGGATGCGCGTGATGTCGGTCGTGAACCGGACGCCGTGCTGCTCCATCACGTTGCTGGCGCCGCTGACGGAGGTCGCCCCGTAGTTGCCATGTTTGACCACGTTGTAGCCCGCGCCTGCCACGACGAAGCAGGCGGTCGTGCTGATGTTGAACGTGTTCTTCCCGTCGCCGCCTGTCCCGACGATGTCAATCGGGCGGTAGTCGGAGAGGTCGACCGGGACGCGCATGTCGAGCAGGGCTTCGCGGAAACCGCTCAGCTCCTCGACCGAGATGTTACGCATCAGGTAGACCGTAATCAGGCTGGCAATCTGGGCGTCGTTGTATTTTCCGGCGGCAATGTTTTGGAGGATGTTCCGCGCTTCCTCTTTTCCCAGATATTGGGATTCGAATAGTCGATATAATATTGCTTTCATTTTTGTCGGGTTGTTTTAAAAGGTTATCCAGTTTTGAATGATTCTTTTCCCTTCGGGCGTGAGTACCGATTCGGGATGGAACTGAATGCCGCGCACGTCGTACGTGCGGTGGCGCAGTGCCATGATGTAATGCTTTTCCGTGTCGGCGGCCGTCACCTCCAGGCAGTCGGGAAACGCTTCCCGCGAGACGACCCACGAGTGGTAGCGTCCGGCCTGAAACCTGCTGGGCAAGCCGTCAAACAGCGGGTCGGCGGATACGATTTGGATTTCCGAACTGACACCGTGATACACCTCCGTCAGGTTGACCAGCTTCGCGCCGAATGCTTCGCCGATGGCCTGTTCGCCGAGACATACGCCCAAGATGCTTTTAGTCGGTGCGTAGCGGCGGATGAGTGGCAGCAAAATGCCGGCCTCCTCCGGGATGCCCGGTCCGGGCGAGAGCAGGATTTTGTCGAAGCGTTCCACCTCGTCCGGCGTGATTTGGTCGTTACGACGCACCTCTACCTCTGCGCCCAGCTCCTTCACGATGTGCAACAGGTTGTAAGTGAAA
Organism: uncultured Parabacteroides sp.; assembly: GCA_964465405.1. GTDB lineage: Bacteria > Bacteroidota > Bacteroidia > Bacteroidales > Tannerellaceae > Parabacteroides. The sequence goes on from CAYXIX010000034.1 coordinate 9,304, forward strand.
GAGTCATAATTGTCGAATAGTAGGATTTTCATGCTGTTTAATTAATTAACGTTTCTGCCAATTCAATCGCTCTTTTCAGTGCTCCTAATTTGTTGTTGACCTCTTGCAATTCGCGTTCGGCATGACTTTTGGCGACGATGCCCGCACCGGCCTGATAGTAGAGGACGTTGCCCCGACTGACGAACGTGCGGATGGTGATGGCCTGATTCAGGTCGCCATCGAACCCGATGAAGCCGATGCAGCCGCCGTATGCGCCGCGATTGTGCTTCTCCAGCTCCGTAATCAGCTGCATGGCGCGTACTTTGGGCGCACCGCTGAGCGTGCCGGCCGGGAAGGTGTCGATGTAGGTCTTTATCGGGTTGCTCTCGGCGTTGATGTCGCCGCTGACGCGCGAAACGAGGTGGATGACATGGCTGTAATATTGCACCTCTTTGTAGAAATCCACCTTCACGTTGTGCGCGTTGCGCGAGAGGTCGTTACGGGCGAGGTCGACCAGCATCACGTGCTCGGCATTCTCTTTCGGGTCGCGGAGCAGGGTTTCCGTGCGCTTCCGGTCGATGGTGATGTCGCCCGTGCGGAATGCTGTCCCGGCGATGGGGTCGATACTGGCATGCCGGTTGAGCACTTTGCAGTGGGTTTCGGGCGAAGAGCCGAAGATGCGGAAGCCACCGAAGTCGAAATAAAACAGGTAGGGCGACGGGTTGATGCTACGCAGGGCACGGTAGACTTTGAAGTCGTCCCCTTTGAACGGCTGCTCGAAGCGTCGGCTCAACACAATCTGGAAGACGTCGCCGCGCAGGCAGTGGCGGATGCCTTCGCGCACCATCTGTTTGTAGTCTTCGTCCGTAATGGGTGACTGTTCCGTGCCGACTGCCTTGAAGTTGTATGATGCGTAATTGCGGTTTTCAATCAACGTCTCGATTTCTTGCAGATGCGGCTCCTCGTCCGGACGGAGCAGTTCGACCAGTGTCAATTCGTTTTTGAAATGGTTGAAAATGAGGGTGTATTTGTATAAGATGTAGAGCATGTCGGGTGCATCGTTCTCTTCGTGGTGAGCTTCCATCACGGGGATTTTCTCGAAGTAGCGCACCGCGTCGAAAGCGGTGTAGCCAAACAATCCGCAGACGCTCCGTTTTTCCCCTTCGACCTCGAAGCGGGAGAGGAAGTCGTTGATGGCGTCCGGCACCGAGTAGCTGTCCGTTAGGGGATGTACTTCGTTTGTCCCGTCCGGGAAGCGCATGGTGCCCTCGCCGTTGTTGATGCCGATGCTTGCCAGCGGACAGAGTGCGATGTAGGAAAGGCTGTTTTCGTTGCCGTGAAAGTCAGAGCTTTCGAGTAAAGCCGATTCGGGATAGATATCCCTCACTTTCAGGTAGATGCTCACCGGCGTATGCAAATCGCCGAGCACTTGTTTGTGGGTTGTCTTAAAGCTAAACATAAAATCTGCGTTTTTAATTGTCAATTGCTTTGATGTATGCATCCATATCCTTGTCTCCCCGCCCGGAAACGGTGAGCACGACGATGTCTTCCGGTCGGAACGAGAGTTTGGGCAGTACGCCCAGCGCGTGTGCACTCTCCAGAGCCGGGATAATCCCTTCGAGCCGGGTCAGTTCGAAAGCCGCCTTCAATGCTTCGTCATCGTTGATGGCGAGGACGGTTGCCCGATGCGTCTCGGCGAGATTGGCGTGCAGCGGGCCGATGCCCGGATAGTCGAGTCCGGCGGAGATGGAATAGGGCTCTTCGATTTGCCCGTCTTCGTTTTGGATGACAAACGTGCGTGCCCCGTGTATGATGCCCTTGCGCCCCAAGCGGATGGTGGCAGCGGTCTGCCCCGTTTCGACGCCCAGCCCGCCGGCTTCGGCGAGGACGATGCGGACGCGCGCGTCGTCCAGATAGTGGTAGATGGTTCCGGCGGCGTTGCTCCCTCCGCCCACGCAGGCGATGAGGTAGTCCGGGTAGTCGCGCCCCTCTTTCTCCGTCAGTTGCTGTTTGATTTCCCGGCTGATGACCGATTGCAAGCGGGCGACCATGTCGGGGTAGGGATGCGGGCCGACGGTCGACCCGATGATGTAGTAGGTATCCGACGGATGGCAGCACCAGTCGCGTATCGCCTCGTTGGTGGCATCCTTGAGCGTCATGTTGCCGGAGGTGACGGGGACGACCGTCGCGCCGAGCATCTGCATCTTCTGTACGTTCATGTGCTGCCGTTCGACGTCGGTCTTGCCCATATAGACGACGCACTCCATGTCCATCAGTGCGCAGACCGTTGCCGTCGCCACGCCATGCTGTCCGGCGCCCGTCTCGGCGATGATGCGCCGTTTGCCCATCTGCCGGGCCAGCAGGATTTGTCCGATGGTGTTGTTGATTTTATGTGCTCCCGTGTGGTTGAGGTCTTCCCGTTTGAGATAGAGCCGGCAGCCATATTTCCGGCTGAGCCGCCGGGCGAGATAGAGGGGTGTGGGGCGGCCTGCGTAGTCGCGCAGCAGCTCTTCGTATGCGCGTTTGAAACTTTCGCTTTCCAGTACTTCAAGGTACTGTTTCTGCAATTCATCCACGCAACGGTGTAGGATTTCGGGGATGTAGGAGCCGCCAAATTCACCGTAATAACCGTTTTCATCTACTTGATACGTTTTCATCTTTTATTTTGTTGGTTTATATTTTCCGGTTGATACCTGTCATACGAAAAAAGGCCTGTCGTAAGTACGACAGGCCTTTTCGTTTGTTTCCTTTGCAGTGAATACACACAGGCTCGTTTCCTTACGACTGAGGGAGTTGTAAAGAGCGCCACCACCAATATGTATTTACTGTAAATGTTCGCATGATTTTTTTGTTATTTCGACGGCAAATATAGCGGTTTTCTGACAAACTGCAAGTGTGAGGGGGACTTTTTTTTTTAAAAAAAAGAGAAGGTCGTGCCGCCCGTGTGCTGTTTTTCCACGTTTGGGCACGACCTTTTGTGCATTTTTCTGGTGTGTATTTCTTCGTAGGCGGGAAGTATTTTTCCGTCTCGTGCGAATGGCGGACGGGGGGAAATGCTACTTACCCAGCTTGTCGTATTCCTCGTCGCTCACCGGCTCCAGCCATTCGTTGGAGCTGTTTTCACCGGGCACTTCGAAGGCGAGGTGGGCAAACCAGCTGTCGGCAGCCGCGCCATGCCAGTGTTTTACGTTGGCAGGAATATGGATGACGTCGCCCGGCAACATCTGTACGGCCGGTTTTCCCTCTTCCTGATACCAGCCTTTCCCGGCGACGCAGACCAGCATCTGCCCGCCGCCTTTCGTGGCATGGTGGATGTGCCAGTTGTTGCGGCAACGCGGCTCGAAGGTGACGTTGGAGAACGGTACTTGCTCTTTGGAGACCGGCGCGAGGTAGCTGTTACCGATGAAATATTGCGCGTAAGCGGTGTTCGGCTCTCCGATGGGGAAAATCATCTCGCGCTGGAAAGCAGCCTTTCCGTTGTCGCCCTGCACGTCGTCAGCCCATACCTCTTTGGCGAGGCGGAAGGCGCCCCATGCGTTGGGCCAGCCGGCATAGAAGGCGATGTGGGTCAGCATCTCGGAAATCTCGGTGCGCGTCACGCCGTTTTGTTTGGCAAATTGCAGGTGATGTGACAATGACGAGTCGATGATGCCTTTCCCGACCAGCGTGGCGATGGTAATCATGCTGCGGTCGTGCGGGCTCAGCCCGGAACGGTTCCATACTTCGCCGAAGAGGACATCATCGTTCAGCTCGGCAAATTTTGGCGCGAATTCTCCCAACTGCACATGTCCGGCAGTTTGTGTAATCTTTTCTTGTGCCATACTCTTATATCCCAGATTAAGCATTGAAACAAATAAACATAAACCTATTAATCTCTTTTTCATACGTTGTGTGAATTAAAGGATGATTCATTTGTTTGCAAAGATAGGGTGGTTCGTTTTCGCAGGGTTACACATTTTACGGATAGTTGTATCGATATTACAGATGCTTACCACTTTTCCAGCCGATATTCATAGCTCGTTCCGTCCGGGTCGATATAGCGCAGGTGCATCTTGCTTTTCGAGCGGCTGAGGATGTCGAGCGTGGAAAGCCCTTCGGGTAAATAGGTTTCCGAGAGGGGAACGTATTTCCACGTGCCGCTGTTGTCGTGGTAGGAGAAGTCGAGGTAGAGCTGCTTCCCGTTGTCGCTTTCCGACCACGTGCCGTAGCATTCGAACACCTCGTGGTGGTCGGATATGCGAACCATCGCGAGGATGGAGGATTGGAATTTCCAAACCACGTTGTCCGGATAATCGGCGTCGGGTTCGCCGTCGATGGTCAGTTCCTCCAGTTTCCACATGCCGAAGTTGACACCGATGTGCCCGTTGTTTTGCGTGCACCCCCAGAAGAGGAGCGGGAAAAGGCAGATAAGTATGCGATGTTTCATAACGTTCCGTTTATTTTTTGAAGTTGAAGAATCCTTGATAGGTGACGCTGACGAGCGCGCCGCAGGTGTTGCCGTAGATGTCGCCCCGATCGATGCCCCATTGGACGTGGAGCGTAAGTCCCGGTATGCGGGCGACGCGCCACGTGGCTTCGGCCATGAGCGAGGTGTCGTGCACGGGCGAGCGGCGCGGGATGTAGGAGGTTCCGAACGCCTTCCGGTAGCTTGCCAACAGGCGGTACCCGACGTTGGGGCTGAGGTTGCCCTCCAGTCCGACGTGGAATCCGCGCAGGCGCGAGTCGACGTAGCGCAGGTAGCCGTCGAGGTTGTAAAGCGTGGAGGGCAGGAAGGGGGTGCCGATGCTCATGCCGTGATGGGCATAGCCGTTATACTGGTAGTTGTTGTAATAATCGTCGGCCCCTTCGGTCTGTACGTGCAGGGTCGTGCCGGGATTGTCCTCCGGGTCGTAGTGCATCGGCCCGCTTTGGTTCATAAACGTGATGTATTCGACAACCACGCCGGAGAGCCAGCCTCCCGCCTCTTTCCGTTTCCATTCCAGCCCCCAGATGCCGTCGAAACCGTTCAGCTTGCCGATGCCCGAACCGTCTTCCCAAGGCCACTGGAAGTAGGCAGAGAGCCGGTCGCCGCCACGCAGGCGGTAGTCGGCACGCAAGTCCCACGCGCCGAGATGGTTTCCGGCGAAGTAGGTGTCTTGCTCTTTGGTGGCGAACATGTCCCAGAGGTCGCGCAGTTGGAAATGCTCTTCGCTGGTATTGGTAAGTTCGCCTTTGCTATAAGTATGAGTCGTGCCGTTGAACTGGGCGGCCGCCTGCATCCCGACGGTGATTGTCAGCGGTTGCTGGGGGGCGACGCGGAAGTAGCACCGTTTGTAGTGATACCACACGTCGGTGGTGAGGAACGAGTTGTAGTAGTTGTAGTGGTCTTCGAGCCACCCCTTGTCCGTCGTCTTTCCGTAGGCGATTTCGCCCTGTATCTGCAACCACCCTTTGGTGAAGGGCACGTCTTGGAAGTCGATGAAGCCGAAGCGTATGCCGGGAATGGGGCGCGCGTTGCCGCTCTCGACAAAATCGCCGCTGCCCAGCCGTGTGTTGAACAATGCGCTGCTGTGTTCCTTCATCCCCACTTCGAGGAAAAGGCTGCGCCACTTCACTTCGCCGTAGAGTTGTTGCAGCCAGGCGTAGGGCGGCCGTTGCCGGTTGGTCGTCCATGTGTCTGACGAGGCGTCGTAACGCTGGTAGTCGGTGTAGGAGGTGATACCCGCGAGGAAGTCGATGCCTACGCTCCACGAAAATCGCTTGTCGGGTTCCAGCGGCTTCCATGTCGCGACGCGGAGTTGTGTGCCGGCGGGTTGCGTCACGACGCCGTGCCGGTTCGAGGCGATGTAATAGGGAGCAAAGTCTCCGCCGCCGGCGTTGACGGAGAGGGAGGCGGCGTATCGGATAGCGCTTGTGTCGGGAGCGGGCCGGGTCTGTGCGTTCGCCAAGATTCCTGTCCCGAGACACAAAAGGAGAATAAACGATTTGATATGCATGGTGTGATAACCTTTTTAGCTTGTTTGTGCGCCAAAGATACGACATTTCGCCGTTTTGCATTCCTAATTCCGCTTCTTTAAATGTTTCCGCCGGGCAGGCGAAGGCGGGCGGAGGGAAAATAAATCCTCAAATTTTGTGGATGATCGGGAACTTTGCATTACTTTTGCGGGCGCGAACGGATGACAATGAAAGTCCTACGCATCCACATACAAGTGTCGCATCATGATGTATTATTTGCTTCGTTTTTTTTTGAAACTGCTGTCGGGCATCCCTTTCGGCGTGTTGTACCTCCTGTCGGACGGTTTGTTCTATCTGTTTTATTACGGGGTGGGTTATCGACGGAAGGTGGTGCGCCGGAACCTGACCGAGTGTTTCCCTGAAAAAGACCTGCCTGAAATCGAGCGGATAGAAAAACAGTTCTACCGCTTTTTTGTGGATATGTTTTTTGAAAGCGCGAAGATGACGACCATCTCTGCGGAGGAAATCAGCCGCCGGATGAAGTTTGTAAATGCCGAAGAGGTAAACGCAAGGTTGCGCGAAGGGCATTCGCAATCGATTTATTTGGGTCATTACGGCAATTGGGAGTGGGTCTCTTCCATGCCTTTGTGTCTGGAGAAAAACATAACGGGCTCCCAGATTTATCACAAGTTGCGTAACGAGAGCATGAACCGGTTGCTGTTGCACAACCGTGAGCGGATGGGGGGACGTTGCGTTGAAATGCGGAAAACGGCTCGTTACATTAACGAGTTGGTCGCCCGCCATGAGCTCAGCGTGACCGGCTATATCGCCGACCAGTCGCCCAAGAAAAGTGAAGCGCGCCATTTCCTGCCCTTCCTACATCATCGGACGCCAGTGTTGACCGGGACGGAGAAAATCACGAAACATTACGGCTTTGATGCGTGGTATCTCGACGTCAGGCGGGTGAAAAGGGGGTATTATGCGGCTGAGTTCATCCGGATGCACGACAATCCGCAGTCGCTGCCCGATTTTGAGCTGACGGAGCTCTATTTCCGGTTTTTGGAGCAGACCATCCGGCGACAACCGGAACTCTATTTGTGGACGCACAACCGTTTCAAACATGCCGAAAAGTTGGATTTGTAAACACTATAAGATGATAGAAGGTGGATATTAGGTAAAATGTTCTCATGATATGGATATAGATTTTGTAATTACGTGGGTGGATATGGACGACCCTGCGTGGCAGGCCGATTTCGCGAAGTATTCCGGCAACCGGGCGAATACGAAGAACGGTGTTTCGAAAGCCCGTTTCCGCGATTACGGCTTCTTGAAATATTGGTTTCGCGGGGTGGAGAAGTTTGCCCCGTGGGTGCGCAAGATTCATTTCGTCACCAGCGGGCAGAAACCCGAATGGCTCGACGCAGACAATCCGAAGATTCATCTGGTGAACCATAAAGATTATATCCCGGAACGTTTCTTGCCCACGTATAACTCGGTGGTGATTGAACGCTACCTGCACAAAATCGCCGGATTGGCAGAGCATTTTGTCTATTTCAACGACGATTTCTATCTCATCAATGCCATTGCGCCGGAGCGTTTCTTCCGGAACGGCTTGCCTTGCGACATCGCCACGTTCCTCTACAATCCCTCGTGGTCGCAGTGGTACAGGAGAATCAAAAACAACCTGAGAATCATCAACCGCCATTTCGACAAAAAGGAGGTGATGGCGCGCTTCCACGACAAATGGTTCGACCCGAGCTATGGTTCGAAAGCCTGCTGGAATTACTTGTTGAAGCCCTATGGCAAATTTATCACGCTCAGGACACCCCACAACGCGCAGCCCTTCCTGAAGAGCACCTTCGAAGAGGTATGGGCCGCAGCGGAAAAGGAACTGACCGAAACGTCGGCCAACTGTTTCCGCGCCCTGAACGACTATACGCCGGAGCTTTTCCGCACGTGGCAAATCTGTCGGGGGAATTTCGAGCCATACAATACCTATCGGGATACCAAGATGTTCCCGCTTATGATCCGCCCGCGACAGGCTGCCCGGGCGATTTATGAGCAATCCTATTCGCTGATTTGCCTGAACGACAACGTGTATATCCGCCATTATGCGCAGGTAATGGAAAATATCCGGAACGCATTCGAACACATCCTGCCGGAAAAGTCGGGGTTTGAACGTTGAATGAATAAATATGAATCATCAATACTCATGAACAAAGTACTTGCAGAAATCATAGCAGGCGTGATTCCCCACAAGATGACGCGGAACCGCTGGCGCGGCCTTTTGCGCTACGGGGTGCTCAACGCATGGCGTTTGAAACGTCGCCTGAAGCACGACCATACGCCGCCGAAACATTACTTGGCAGTCTGTGCCATCGCCAAAAACGAGGGCCCCTATTTCAAGGAGTGGATTGAATGGCACCGCCGGAAGGGGGTCGAGAAATTTTACATCTACGACAATGAAAGCACGGACGGCACGCGGGAGGAGCTCGCCCCCTACATCGAGTCGGGGCTGGTAGACTATACCTATTTTCCCGGAAGGAAACGGCAGCTTGCCGCCTATGACGACTGTTTTGAGCGTCATCGGCTGGAGGCGCGCTGGATTGCGGTCATCGACCTCGACGAGTTTATTGTCCCGATTCAGGATCGCACGATTCCCGACTTCCTGCGGCGCATGGAGCCGTTTGCGGCGGTCGAAATCAACTGGCTGGTCTATGGCAGCGGAGGAGCCCGGAAACGCGAACCGGGAGGCGTGATGGAGCGCTTCAGGCGGCATTCGCTGCCGGGACACCGGCTGAACACGCATGTCAAGAGCATTGCCGACCCGCGTCGGGTCTGTACGATGATTGGGTGCCACGAGGCGGCACGTCTGTCCGGACGTTCGGCCGATTCGCATGGCGTGCCCCTGACGAAAGGTTTCGGCGACCGCACGCCACAGCAGGATGTCATCCGCATCAACCACTACGCGGTGAAGTCCTACGAAGAGTTTTTGGAGAAACGGGCGCGCGGCCGTGCCCGCATCAACAAGCTGCGCGATTTCAGCTACTTCGAGCAGTATGATTTAAACGACATAGAAGAGTGAGGGACACATCGCTTATGGCAACATACTACGGAAGAAAATATAAATTGTT
>CAYXIX010000035.1:0-17338 GCA_964465405.1 uncultured Parabacteroides sp.
TACTTTTTCATTTCAGCCAATTCTTTCTCTATCGGATCGTCATATTGCAGCTGCAACTTATACAACTCGTTTTTCAAACTATCGATCAGCGCCTCATGTCTGGGTTCACCATATAGATTATGCATCTCCAGCGGATCAGTTTGCAAATCATACAGCTCCCATACATCGATATCGTTATAAAAATGGATTAATTTATAGCGGTCTGTCCGCACCCCATAATGGCGCTTTACAGCATGCTCTGCCGGATACTCATAATAATGATAATACAAAGATGTACGCCAATCCTTAGGTTTCTCTCCCTTTAGCAAAGGCAAATAAGAGTCCCCCTGAATATCCTCCGGAACAGGAATGCCCGCCAGTTGCAAAAACGTAGCAGCATGGTCAATATTCTGTACCATTTCCGCTATGTCACCTTTTACACCTCCCGGGAACCGGGCCAACAAAGGCGTCCGGAAAGACTCTTCATACATAAAACGTTTGTCAAACCACCCGTGTTCTCCCATGTAAAAACCTTGATCTGAGGTATAAACAAGCAGCGTATTTTCAAGCAGTCCCGCTTCTTCCAAATAATCCAGTACCTTCCCCACATTTCTGTCTATCGAGTGTATCACGCGCAAATAATCATGCATATACTGTTGATACTTCCATTCAGCCAATGCCTTCCCACTCAGTTTCTGCTCTTTGAACTCCCGGATAATCGGGTCATAGTGCTTATCCCAAGCCGCTTTCTGTTCCGGTGTCATCTGGTTATACAAAGTGCGTCCGACCTGTTCAAGCCATGTGTTCGTATGTATTTCGTTTTCCTTGTCCGCCAACTTTAAATCATACACCAAATCCATATCTTTCATGATACTCATTTCTTGTTCCGAAGCAGCAATCCTCCCGTCATACGTATCATAAAAGGTTTCCGGAATCGGATATTCTACATCTGCATACAGATCCAAATCACAAGTATCAGGCATCCAGGTACGGTGAGGCGCTTTATGATGCAACAACAGGCAGAACGGTTTGTTCTTGTCCCGCTTCTGCTCCAACCAGTCGATAGCCAAATCGGTCGTGATATTTGTGACATAACCTTCCAGCTGTTTCTTCTCCCCATTTTCGATGAAATAAGGATTGTAATACTCTCCCTGCCCTATCAAAATATTCCAATAATCAAACCCCGTAGGATCGGACATCAGGTGCCATTTACCGACAATCGCTGTCTGATAACCGGCCTTTTGCAACAGCTTCGGAAAGGTTTGCTGACTTCCGTCAAAACGCTTCGTATTATCTGTAAACCCATTCTTGTGGCTATGCTTGCCTGTTAGCAAGCAAGCCCGACTCGGACCGCTCAATGAATTTGCCACAAAACTATTGGTGAAGCGCACCCCCTCTTTGGCTATCCGGTCAATATTCGGCGTCTCTATGAACCGATTATCATATGCGCTAATCGTCTGATAAGCATGGTCATCACACATGATATAGAGAATGTTCATCGGCCTTTCTGGAGCCGATGAACTCTTTTTCTTTTGACTACAAGCCGGAAGTGCCGCTACACAGACTCCGGTCAATAAAATCAACTGATTCGCTTTCATTATTATGTCTTTTCTCGTTTAAATTCGTCAACCTTTTTCCACCACTTTATCCTTTATTGCAATAAGGCAATTTATAAGGATTCCGATATTCATACCAATACAAACGATGCATTTCCGCTTCTTTATCGCCTTCGAAACTCAATGTCGCCGGATTCCAATGAACCGGACGGCCTAACTCACGTGCGATATTCTGTAAACAACAAAGCGTGTTCGTGCTGCATCCCACTTCCACCGGTGCAATCGGGTTTTGCCGCGAACGGACACAGTCTACAAAGTTCTGCATATGAGGCGAACTTATCTCATATTCACCTTTTCCTACCTGTTGTTTCCTCTCTTCCAACAAAGAAGGATCAGAACATTTTATGTATCCTCGTGCCACTTCCAACCAGCCTTTATCGCCAATGAACTTCAATCCCTTTGCTTCCGGATTATTTTCAAGGAAAGGTTGTTCCGTCATGACAATGCCATTCGCATACTTCATCGTGGCATAGGTCGTCCCGTTGTAACCGGCAGGAATAAACTCAATCGGTCCCGAACCATCCATGCCGATAGCCACTTGAGCAATATCAAACATGTGCGCCCCCCAGTCAGCCGTATACCCGTTGCCCATTTCCTGATACCAGCGCCATGCACCCCAAAGCTGCTCGTTTTGTTCCGGCTCCAATGATATTGGCGGACAAAGATCTGGATGATAATGAATTTTCGGGTCATTCAACGGACCCATCCATTGATTGAAATTCAAGTTTCCGGGAATCGGCATTTCCGGTAAATCCAACGGTTTGGGAGGTTCACCCACACGTGCATAAATCTTTTCGATATGCCCGATTTTCCCGGCACGCACCAACGCTATGGCATCCTGAAATTCCTTGCTCGAACGCTGTTGGCTCCCCACCTGAAGCACCCTGTTATTTTCACGTACCGCACGCACAATGGCCAACCCTTCCGTAATCGTATACGCCAAAGGTTTCTGGCAATACACATCTTTTCCGCTTTGGCAAGCATGAATAGCAACCAGCGCATGCCAATGGTCTGGTGTTGCCACTCCGATTACATCAATGTCTTTCCGTTCCAACAAATCTTCATAAAACTCATACTGGTCGCATCGCGGAGCTACGTTCTGAGACTTTTGCCAAGCCTCTACACGCCGTTTGAAACGTTCGCGCTTCATTGAATCCACGTCACAACCCGCAACAACCTGTACGCCCGGACAAGTTGAAAAACTCGTGAAGTCAGACAATCCCTGTCGCCCTAACCCCACAAAACCAATTACTACACGATCACTTGGTGCGATTCGCACACCGTTGATTGCCCAACTGGGCAGGATGGTCAAACCAGCCAGTCCAAGAGCGGACAGGCCTAAAAACTCTCGGCGAGTTACTCCTTTTTTGCTATTCTCCTTCATGGTAAAATGAACAGATATTTGATGAAAAAATTATTACTTGCACAAATTTAACCTTTCTTCTCGTATCCACCAACAAATATGGTCAGATATCCATAACTTTTATTGCCACTGTTTGCGTTCGACCCTTGTCGAACACAAAATAAATGACAATCTTATCAACTATTCATGGAAGCCAAAAACTCCATATTATCAAATGTCTGTTCCATCTGTTTCTTAACGAACTCTATTGCCTCCATCGAGTTCATATCCGCCAGATACTTGCGAAGAATCCACATCCGATTAACTGTCGTTTCGTCTTGCAGCAAGTCATCCCGGCGCGTACTCGAAGCCGTTATATCGACTGCCGGATAAACCCGTTTGTTCGCCAATTTCCGATCAAGCTGCAACTCCATGTTACCCGTTCCCTTGAACTCTTCAAAAATCACATCGTCCATCTTTGAACCGGTTTCGGTCAATGCTGTGGCCAAAATCGTCAGGCTGCCACCATTCTCGATATTGCGGGCCGCACCAAAAAAACGTTTTGGTTTTTGCAGTGCATTTGCATCGACACCACCGGAAAGCACCTTACCGGAAGCCGGCTGAACGGTATTGTAAGCCCGTGCCAAACGGGTAATCGAATCCAAAAGGATAACCACGTCATGCCCGCATTCCACCATCCGCTTTGCTTTATTCAAGACAATCTCGGCAATCTTCACGTGACGTTCCGCCGGTTCGTCGAACGTAGAAGCAATCACTTCCGCATCCACGCTACGCGCCATATCGGTAACCTCTTCCGGACGTTCGTCGATTAACAAGACAATCATATAAACCTCCGGATGATTATAAGCAATCGCATTTGCTATATCCTTCAACAACATCGTCTTACCGGTTTTAGGCTGTGCCACAATCAGACCTCGCTGTCCTTTACCGATCGGAGAAAACAAATCGACCACACGCACGGCAATATTGTCATACACTTTCGGCGAACGACGTGCCGTCAGCATGAATTTCTCATCCGGGAAAAGCGGTGTCAGGTGGTCAAACGGCACGCGGTCACGCACCTCTTCCGGCGTACGTCCGTTAATCTGGTCGACCTTCACCAGCGGAAAATATTTTTCCCCCTCTTTCGGCGGACGGATAGCCCCTTCAACCACATCGCCAGTCTTCAATCCGAACAACTTGATTTGCGATTGCGAAACATAAATATCATCCGGCGAAGTTAAATAATTATAATCCGACGAGCGTAAGAAACCGTAACCATCCGGCATCATCTCCAACACGCCAGTCCCAATCAAGACTCCGTCAAATTCATATTGCTTTTCCTGTGGGGCATTATTACTGTTGTTGTTATTTCTCTGATTATTGTGGTTATTCTGCTTATTATTCTGGCGTTGGTTATTAGACGGCTGATTTGAACCGTGTTCACTCTGATTCTTTGATTCGGACTTAGACGAAACCAATGGGAACAATTGATCCAATACAGACTTCGTATCCGGGTGGCGGAAAACAATCCGTTTATGCTCTTCAACCGGAGGCGTCATGGTTTCCGTTTTCTCTTTTGTCGGTTCAGGAACGTTTTCCAACAAATCTTTGTCTGCCGGCATTCCGTCTTCCGTTTCCATTACGACGGGAGGAAGCAAAGGTTTCTCAATCTTCTTCTTTTCCACTTTTTCCACTTTCTTCTCTTCCAAACCTTTTGTTTCCGTTTCGTCTTTTTTCTGCGAGACTTTCTCTTCTGCCTCCGCAACCGGTATTTCCAGTCTTTTTTCTTCCTCCTTTACGATTGCAACCAGCTTCTCATCGGCAGGTTTCGGCAAAACTGCCACCTTCTCTGAATCAGCTGTCACTGGGGCAACAGCAGTCGCCACCTTCTCTTTCTTCTCTATGCGGGCTCTCTTTTTGCGCTCTGGTTGCGCCTTCACTTCCGTTGCGGAAGGCTCCACACCCTTTCCTTTCACCGGAGACTCTTCTTTTTCAACGATTTCTTTGCCAGCCGTTTCCGATTTTGCCACTTTGGCTTTTGTTGTGGCGGAGGCTTTTGTCTTTTTAGCTTTGGTCTGCCTTTCAGCCTTCTTCGCCTCTTTTTCTTTCGCCTTTTCAGCTTGGATGCCGGCATAAGAAATAGCCTGTTCGTCAAGAATCCTATATATAAGCTCGTCTTTCTTCAACGAACTTATCTTCTTAATACCTAACTCTTCCGCTATACTTTGCAACTCAGGAAGAAGTTTTTCATTTAGTTCTAGAATGTTATATTTCTGCATAATGCGAAGTTAATGATACAAACCGTGACATGCAGAATTTGACAAAATCATGCATGACGCAATTTTGATATCTTTTTTCCTTTTATAATTTGACAAATAATAATTTCATGTGAAAACAGAATTGTCCTGCTAAATGAACCCTTAGCGACATCTGTGGAGTAAATCAGTGCAAAAGTAAGCATATTTTTTCTCCTACTCAACCCTTTTCCCGAAAAAATTCAACCATCAGGCATCTTCTCGTCGTGCGGCTTACCTGGAAACGATTATCCGGACGCTCTCCGATAATCCATATAATGGCCTCTCCACTGCACAAAAGCCAAACCTGTTCCTTATCCAAACGGCTGAATTTATGGTCAGAGAAATAATCGCTCAACTTCTTTCGCCCCTGCATCCCAAAAGGGACAAACCAATCTCCCTGCTTCCACCGGCGCACAACAAGCGGGAATGTCAATCGCTCCCAATCAAAATAGGCGACCTCTTTATTCCGCCGGATATGAAAAGACCCGGTAACGGGAAGCTGTTCGAATGCAAGCTCAACAGGCCCTTTCCAATGCGCAATCCCTTCCTCCAAGACATACGCCTCCTGTCCAACGCACTCCAAAGGAGCAAGCAACAGATAATCCCGGTCTTTGACAAGACGATGAGACGATGAGAAAAAAAGTTTACCCGACTCTTTACCCAACGACTGAAAAATCTCTTCTGCCGAAGACGGGGAAAAGTGGAACTCTTTCAACAATTCAAATAAAACGGCCTTCGGCGAGGGATATTGCATCAAAGTTCTGATAGACAAACGATTCTCACTTTCAAACACTCGCTTCCTTGCGTCTGCAATCACATACGCAAACAGAGACTCGGTTTCAGCCAAATGCCCGGAAGTACGACTGATGGCCTCTCTCACCGACGGATTGATTTCTTCCAATAAAGGCAACACTCGCAACCGGATGAAATTACGCGTATAAACTGTCGACAGATTCGAGCTATCTGTCACATAATCCAAATTCCGTCCAGCGAGCCATTGCAAGATTTCTGCATGTGTCACCGACAGCAACGGACGCACAACAAAACCGTTACGAGGTCGGATGCCGCTCATCCCTCGAATCCCGGTTCCACGAAACAAATTCATCAGGACGGTCTCCACATTATCATCCTGATGATGGGCGACAGCGATTGCCTGCGCCCCCGCCATACACCGCTTTTCTTCAAACCATGCATAACGCAATTCGCGCGCAGCCATTTCAACCGAGAGATGGCGGTCTGCGGCATATTCGCGTGTATGAAAATCCACCTTCAAGAAAGGGAGATTCAATTTCCGCGCATACGCTTCCGTAAAAGCTTCGTCGCGCATCGACTCTTCTCCCCGCAGATGGAAATTACAATGTCCGACAATACAAGAATAGCCCAACTCCACCAACACTGTGAGCAAAGCTATCGAATCAGCTCCGCCACTTACACCGACCAACACAGGTTGACCTATTGCAAGCAGCTGATATTTGTCTATATATGCACGGACAACGTCGCGCATCGTTTATTCCTTTATTCCTGCCAATTCAGGATCGATCATGATGCGACCGCAATATTCGCAGACGATAATCTTTTTATGCAATTTGATATCCAACTGTTTCTGAGGCGGAATCTTATTGAAACAACCGCCGCAAGCGCCCCGTTGCACACATACGACAGCCAATCCGTTCCGAGCTCCTTTACGGATTCGCTTAAAAGCTGTCAACAAACGCGGTTCGATTTTCGCTTCCAGCTTTTTTGCCTTCTCGCGCAATCGTTCCTCGTCCTGCTTCGTTTCTGAAATAATCTGATCCAATTCCCCCTTCTTCTGGGCCAAATCCGCGTTCCGCCCTTCCAAGTTTTCTGTCAATTCAACGACATCCTCTTTTTTCCGGTTTATCGCTTCGCCATATTCCCGAATCTTCTTTTCTGAAAACTCGATTTCAAGCCCCTGATATTCCATTTCCTTCGACAAATTATCGAATTCTCGATTATTGCGGACATTATCCAACTGCGCTTTATATCTCTCAATCAGGCTCGAAGACTCTGATATTCTATGTTTCTGTTCCGCAACAGCATTTTCAAAGTCTTTGATCTCCGACTGATAATTCTGAAGGCGTGTTTCCAGCCCCATAATTTCATCTTCCAAGTCCTGCACCTCTAACGGAAGTTCACCCCGAAGCGTTTTAATCTTATCAATTTCTGTCATCATTGTCTGAAGCTGATACAGCGTAGAAAGTCTTTCTTCAACCGTAACTTCTCTTTCAGTTGACTGTTTACCTGTTGCCATTTTATAAATATTTTACCGGGTTTGAATTCACATTTGAAAAATGTACGGCAAAGGTAGGGAATTTTTTCGAGATTAAACGATAAAAGATATCTTTTGTACAAACTTCGCTTTCATAATGCCCGATAACAGCCAGCAAAATACGGTCTTCCACGTCATAGAAGTCATTATATTTGGCTTCTCCCGTAATAAAGACATCCACGCCATAGCGGACTGCATCCTTAATCAGAAAAGCGCCGCTGCCGCCACACAAAGCCACTTCCCGTATGCTTCTGCCCGTCAGGGTTGAATGTTTGACACACTCTACCTGAAACAAATCCTTTATCCGCTGCAAAAAGCTCAATTCGTCCTCTTCCTCCGGCAACTCGCCAACGATACCGGAACCCACCTGATTCCACGTATTTTCCAACGGATAGAAATCGAAAACAGGCTCTTCATACGGATGCACGGACAACAGCGCCTGCATGACCGCCGCTTTCCGGAAAGCTGGCAATATGGTCTCTATGCGCACCTCTTTTTCGACATGCAACTTGCCCACTTCGCCACAAAAAGGATGCGTTCCCTCGCCAGCCCGAAAAGTACCGTTCCCCGACTGGTAAAAACAACAGGCGTCATAATTGCCAATCGACCCCGCGCCGGCGTTGAACAACGTCGTCTGCATCTGTTCGGCATAATCTTCAGGCACAAACGTCACCAGCTTCAACAACACTCCATGCTGCGGACTCAAGACACGCACGTTTTCCAACCCAATCAGTTCGGCCAAGCGATAATTCACCCCCCCCGCAGCATTGTCCAGATTCGTATGCGCCGCATAAATC
Organism: uncultured Parabacteroides sp.; assembly: GCA_964465405.1. Taxonomy (GTDB): domain Bacteria; phylum Bacteroidota; class Bacteroidia; order Bacteroidales; family Tannerellaceae; genus Parabacteroides. The sequence goes on from CAYXIX010000035.1 coordinate 8,325, forward strand.
ACCAAATCATATTTGCAGGCTTTTATCATACAACGCTCGATATAGGTGGAACCTGTCAGCGATTTGAATGCCCTAAAAGCCAACGGGTGATGGGAGACAATCAGATTACACCCCAACCCGATCGCCTCGTCCACGACCTCTTCCGTCACATCCAAACAAAGCAACATCCCCGTCGCCGGCTGGTTGACATCACCGACCTGCACGCCCGCATTGTCGAAACTTTCCTGTAACGACAATGGAGCGTACAACTCAATCTCTTTTATGATATCCCGAATCTTTATCATCCCCTATTTTTTGACATCCACTTTCAGACATAATTCTTCCAACTGGGAATCGTCCAGTTGTCCTGGAGCATCCAGCATCACGTCCCGGCCTGAATTGTTCTTCGGGAACGCGATGCAGTCGCGAATCGAATCCAACCCGGCAAACAAGGCGACCCAACGATCCAGACCGTATGCCAAACCGCCGTGAGGGGGCGCACCATATTTGAAGGCATTCATCAAGAAGCCGAAACGCTCTTGCGCCTTCTCTTCCGTAAAGCCCAGCAGACGGAACATCTTGTCTTGCAGTTTGCTGTCATGGATACGGATGGAACCGCCGCCGACCTCCACGCCATTGATAACCATGTCGTAGGCATTCGCCCGCACGGCTCCCGGATCGCTGTCCAGCAACGGAATATCTTCCGGCTTGGGCGACGTGAACGGATGGTGCATCGCATAGTAACGCTGCTCTTCCGCGCTCCACTCGAAAAGCGGGAAATCGACCACCCAAAGGCAAGCGAACTTGTCTTTGCCGCGCAATCCCAACTGCCCGGCAACCTCCAGACGCAACTCGCAAAGCTGCTTGCGCGTCTTCATCACGTCGTCACCGGAAAGAATCAGCATCAAATCGCCCGGTTTCGCGCTAAACGCCTCTTTCATCTGTTGTAATACCTCTTGCGTATAGAATTTATCGACGCTCGACTTCACGTTACCGTCGGCTTCCACGCGGGCATACACCATGCCCTTTGCGCCAATCTGCGGACGTTTCACAAACTCGGTTAGCGCATCCAACTGCTTGCGTGTATAGGTAGCTGCCCCTTCCGCACAAATACCGCCGATGTAAGCTGCATTGTCGAACACCGAGAATCCGTATCCCTTCAACACATCCATCAGTTCGACAAACTGCATCCCGAAGCGCAAATCGGGCTTGTCGCTTCCGTAATATTTCATCGCGTCGTGCCACGTCATGCGCGGGAAAGGCTCTTTCATGTTAATGCCGCGAATCGTCTTGAACAGGTGTTTGGCCATGCCTTCAAACAGCTCCAGAATATCGTCTTGTTCGACAAAGCTCATCTCACAGTCTATCTGCGTAAACTCCGGCTGCCGGTCAGCCCGCAAATCTTCGTCACGGAAGCATTTCACAATCTGGAAATAGCGGTCGAAACCGGAGACCATCAGCAACTGCTTCAACGTCTGCGGAGACTGTGGCAGGGCGTAAAACTGTCCCGGATTCATGCGCGAGGGAACCACAAAGTCGCGCGCGCCTTCCGGCGTCGAATTGACAAGCACGGGGGTCTCTACTTCCAAAAATCCCTGTTTGTCCAAGTAACTACGTACCTCGAACGCCATCCGATGACGCAACTCCAGATTCTTGCGCACCGCGTTGCGCCGCAAATCCAGATAACGGAACTTCATCCGCAGGTCGTCCCCGCCGTCCGTATCGTCTTCAATCGTAAAAGGAGGCGTCACGGCCGTATTCAGCACGTTCAGTTCCGACACGATGATTTCGATTTCTCCCGTCGGCAGGTTCAGGTTCTTGCTCGAACGCTCGCGCACCGTGCCCGTCGCCCGAATCACATACTCTCTGCCCAGCTTATTGGCTTGCTCGCAAAGCGCTTCATTCACCTCTTGATTAAACACCAATTGGGTAATGCCATACCGGTCGCGGATGTCCACAAACGTCATCCCGCCCATCTTCCGGATTCGCTGCACCCAGCCTGCCAACGTAATCACCAGCCCTTCGTCGGCCAAGCGCAGGTCGCCACATGTTCTTGTTCTATACATAATTATCTGATTCAATTCCTACAAATTAGATTGCAAATTTAGAAACAATTGACAATTGATAATTGACAATTGACATTTATTTTTTCACGCGAGCACGAAACCTAATTGTCCATTCGATGATAAATCAATGCCCGGTACGCCAGATTGTACAGTTTTTTTATATGATTTATATGCTCACTCCATTTGTAAAGGCCAGTCGACAACCGATTGTTTGTAAAAAATCCATAGGATACGGAGTATCCGGCTGTTCTTTTGTAAAAAATCTGTTGTCTACTGAGTAAACAGCCATTCTTTTACAAAAAAACGGCTATTTACCGGCGTAAACAGCTATTTCTTCGTGAAAGGACAGTTGTCGACGCCCGATTTCCGCTTCACCGCTTGACAAAGATAAAGATATACGGTCTAAAAAAACAATAAACCGGCAAATTAATACCTCATCCGCATTGACACCGGAACGAAAAAAAAGGCAGCAACACGCGGTTTGCATGTCCTGCCTTTCTTCGTTTCTTGTCTTCTATAAGAGACGCGGCGCGCCACGTCTCTGTGGGTGTTATCTGATGATTACATCATGCCGCCCATGCCGCCACCCATGCCCGGATTCATTGCCGGAGCAGCCGGTGTTTCTTCTTTTTTCTCGGCAATCACGCATTCGGTTGTCAAGAACATACCTGCGATAGAGGCAGCGTTCTCCAATGCGACACGTGCTACTTTGGCCGGGTCGATTACACCTGCTGCGCACAGGTTCTCATACTTGTCGGTACGGGCATTGTAACCGAAGTCGCCCTTGCCTTCTTTGACTTTCTGGACAACCACTGCGCCCTCTTTGCCGGCATTGGCGACGATTTGACGCAACGGCTCTTCGATGGCACGTTTAACGATTTCGATACCTGTCGTTTCGTCCTCGTTTTCACCTTTCATGCCTTCCAACGCTTCGATTGCACGGATGTAGGCAACGCCACCACCCGGAACCGTACCTTCTTCAATAGCTGCACGTGTTGCATGCAAAGCGTCGTCTACGCGGTCTTTCTTCTCTTTCATTTCGACTTCAGAAGGAGCGCCTACGTAAAGAACTGCCACACCGCCTGCCATCTTAGCCAAACGTTCTTGCAATTTCTCTTTGTCATAATCAGACGTTGTGTTCTCGATTTGCGTCTTGATTTGGCCGATACGTGCTTGGATGGCTTCTTTGTCACCTGCGCCGTTAACGATTGTCGTCGTGTCTTTGTCTACCGTCACTTTCTCGCAAGTTCCCAGCATATCCATCGTTGCACCGTCCAACTTCAAACCTTTCTCTTCTGAGATGACAATACCGCCTGTCAATACGGCAATATCTTCCAACATCGCTTTCCGACGGTCGCCGAAGCCCGGAGCCTTCACAGCACAAATCTTCAACGAACCACGCAGACGGTTAACAACCAATGTCGCCAATGCCTCGCTGTCGATGTCTTCAGCCACAATCAACAACGGACGTCCGCTCTGTACAACCGGCTCCAGAATAGGCAGCAGGTCTTTCAAAACAGAAATCTTCTTGTCATAAATCAAGATATACGGATTTTCCATCTCGCATTCCATCTTCTCTGTATTTGTCACGAAATAGGGAGAGATGTATCCGCGATCGAACTGCATACCTTCTACAACTTCAACAGTTGTTTCCGTACCTTTAGCCTCTTCAACCGTGATGACGCCTTCTTTCTTCACTTTCTGCATCGCTTCAGCAATCAATTTGCCGATAGCTTCGTCGCCATTTGCAGAAATTTTGGCAACATGCTCAATCTTTTCAAATTTATCGCCTACCTCTTCTGCTTGGTCTGCAATGCTTGCAACGACCTTGGCAACAGCTTTGTCGATACCCCGTTTCAAATCCATCGGGTTTGCGCCGGCCGTTACATTCTTCAGACCTACGCCAATGATAGATTGTGCTAAGATGGTAGCCGTTGTCGTACCGTCGCCGGCATTGTCATTGGTCTTGGAAGCCACCTCTTTGACCAATTGTGCACCCATATTTTCATGCGGGCAAGCCAATTCGATTTCTTTTGCAACCGTGACACCATCTTTGGTAATCTGAGGAGCACCAAATTTTTTCTCGATGATTACATTACGTCCTTTCGGGCCTAATGTTACCTTCACTGCATCTGCCAATTCGTCTACGCCCTTCTTCAAGAGGTCACGCGCATTCATATCGTATTTAATTTCTTTTGCCATGATTTCTATTTCCTTTCTATGTGTTTATTATATTGTTCAATTTTGTTTTCTTAACTGTCAATCATTCATTAAATAATTGCCAAAACATCGGATTGACGCATTATCAAATATTTTTCGCCATCAAATTCAATCTCTGTCCCCGCATATTTGCCATACAGTACGTGATCTCCTTCTTTTACAACCATTTCTTCATCTTTTGTCCCGTTACCAACGGCAACCACCTCACCTTTTAAAGGTTTTTCTTTTGCTGAATCCGGAATAATAATTCCACCAAGTGTCTTTTCTTCTGCTGCAGCCGGCTTAATCAGCACTCTGTCTGCTAAAGGTTTAATGTTCATTGTTGTATATCTTTTAATTGTTAATAATATTACTTGTTATGTATACCTTTTCAAGCACACACCTTTTCCTTAGCGAAAAGTATGCCAAAAGGCTTTATCGGGAAAAGGCTGTCAATTTTACATTCAAACTCTTCTGCATCTGCCAACGTACCTGACAGGATGACTTGAAAAAGCCGGAATCTCAGATACACCAGTTTGGGATTCAGGCTTTTCCTCCTTATCGGCTTTCGTCAAAACCGCTGTATCAACTCATCTACGGTGACAAGCGCCTGTTCACCGGTCAGCATATTTTTCAAGTTGATCTTCCCCGCTCCGATTTCATTTTCTCCGACAAGGGCCACAAACGGAATCTTCTTTGCATCCGCATACCCCATTTGTTTTTTCATCTTCGCCGCTTCCGGATACAACTCAGTTCGAATACCAGCCGCACGCACTCTGGCAATCAGCGGGAGCAAGTAAGCCTCTTCACTTACGCCAAAATTGACAAACAACAACTGAGTGGTTTGCAACGAATCAGCCGGATACAGATTTAACTGGTTCAATACGTCAAAAATCCGGTCTGCACCAAACGAGATGCCGACGCCCGAGACGCCATTCAAACCAAAAACTCCCGTTAAGTTATCATAACGGCCTCCGCCCGTAATGCTTCCTATCTGGACATCCAGCGCTTTTACCTCAAAAATGGCTCCTGTATAATAATTCAGCCCGCGAGCCAATGTCAAATCCAATTCCAGCTCGGCCTGCATCGGTACACGCTCGATATGTTCCAGTATGAACTCCATCTCGGCGATGCCCTTCAATGCGGTTTCCGATGCTGCCAATTCTTCTTTCAGGACAAGCAATTTTTCGAGGTTTGTCCCTTTCAAAAGAATAATCGGCTGCAGCCGGTTGATGGCTTCGTCAGACAGACCTTTCAGACGAAGTTCTTCGTTCACCTGCTCCAAGCCGACTTTCTCCAATTTGTCTATCGCGACCGTGATATCCACAATCTTGTCGGCTTCGCCTATCACTTCTGCTATCCCTGAAAGGATTTTCCGGTTATTCATTTTAATGCAAACACGAATGCCGAAACGTCGGAACACCTCATCCATAATCTGAATCAGCTCTACCTCATTGATCAAGGAATCAGAACCAATCACATCGCCATCGCATTGATAGAACTCCCGATACCGCCCTTTCTGAGGCCGATCGGCACGCCAAACGGGTTGAATCTGATAACGCTTGAAAGGAAACGTGATTTCATTCCGGTGCTGGACGACAAAACGAGCAAACGGAACCGTAAGGTCATAACGCAAGCCTTTCTCGCAAGCCTTCGCTCCGAACTTCATCGCGTTCCGTTCCAGCAACTCTTCGTCTGTCATGCCAGACAGACAGTCGCCCGAGTTCAAAATTTTAAACAGCAGCTTGTCTCCCTCTTCTCCATACTTGCCCATCAATGTCGACAAGTTTTCCATTGCGGGAGTTTCTATCTGTTGGAATCCATACAGATGATACACGTCTCGGATTGTATTAAATATATAATTACGCTTCGCCATTTCTTCTGGCGAAAAATCTCTTGTACCTTTTGGGATAGATGGCTTTTGCATGATTTCCTGTTTTTATTTTTTTACGCGCAAAGGTAATGCTTTTCGTCGAGAAAAAAGAAGCGGAGACGCTCTACCCCCTAAGAGCAATCCCCGCTTCAGCACAAATCAACGTTATTTCCTTCTATTAGTTTCTTTTTCCGCCCATGAATATCATTATATAATAAAGCAAAGTGGCAAGCGAACCTAACGCGGCGACTACATAGGTATAAGCGGCCGCACGCAAGGCGTCTTCTGCCTTATCATGCGTATAGACGTTCGTAATGCCTGCCCGGCTCAACCAAACCAACGCCCGTTGGCTCGCATTGATTTCTACCGGAAGCGTAACGAAGCTGAACAGCGTCGTCGTCGCAAACAGGATAATCCCGAACAACATTAACTGCGGAAACGTCTGCAACATCAACATGCCGGCAAGCAAGATCCACGTCATCCAGCGGGAAGCAATGCTGACAACCGGCACCAATGCCGACCGCATCCGGAGGGGAGCGTATGCCGTTGCATGCTGTACGGCATGCCCGCATTCATGCGCAGCTACGGCGGCAGCGGCAATACTGTTGCTATAATAAACCGACTCACTCAAATTGACGGTCTGATCCACCGGATTATAATGGTCTGTCAGATGTCCCGGCGTCGAAGTCACCCGGACGTCATAAATGCCATTATCATGCAGCATCTTTTCTGCCACATCTTTCCCCGTCATCCCATTCGGCATTGGGATTTGAGAATATTTCTCAAACTTACTCTTCAAACGGTAAGAAACCAACCAACTCAGGACGGCTATACCGATAAATATAATCCAATACGTCATTTCCTTTCTATCTTTTATGGTTATACACTATATCACTAACAATAATCTTGCCAAAGCACTACAAACCACTGTTCTATTCTTCCTCATATCTCACTATTGTCTGTTCCCGATCCGGGCCAACCGACACAATCTTAATCGGAACCTCCAGCTCCTCTTCCAAGAAAGAGAGATAAGCATTGAATTCTTCCGGGAACTCATCCTCGCTCTGCATCTTCGTCATATCCACATTCCATCCGGGCAGTTCGACATACACAGGTTCAACGCCATCATTAATCTCAAAGGGGAAGTCGGTGACTTCTTCGCCGTTTACTTTATAGGCGACACAAGCCTTTACGGTCTCAAAACCATCCAGCACATCACTCTTCATCATAATCAATTGCGTAACGCCATTAACCATAATGGCATACTTTAACGCCACAAGGTCAATCCATCCGCAACGGCGTTCACGCCCCGTCACGGCTCCATATTCATGCCCGATATCGCGAATCCGTTTGCCCGTTTCATCAAACAATTCCGTCGGGAAAGGCCCGCTGCCCACTCGTGTACAATAGGCCTTGAATATGCCATACACTTCGCCGATATTGCGAGGAGAAACCCCCAGCCCCGTACAACATCCGGCACAAATCGTATTGGAAGAGGTCACAAACGGATAAGAACCAAAGTCTACATCCAGCATCGTCCCTTGCGCCCCTTCTGCCAACACAGACTTGCCCTCTTTGAGAAACCGGTTGATAAAATGCTCGCTGTCAATCAGCTTAAACTGTTTCAAGTAGTCCAAAGCCTTGAACCATTCGGCTTCCGGTGCTGCAATATCATAATCATAATGCAACGCCTGAAGAATCGATTCATGACGCGCCTTCGCCTCCGCATATTTCCGGTCGAAATCATGCAACAAGTCGCCCACACGAAGTCCGTTCCGGCTCACTTTATCCGTATAAGCCGGTCCGATACCCTTTCCCGTCGTACCAATCTTCCCGGAACCCTTGGCAGCCTCGTAAGCCGCATCCAGAATCCGGTGCGTCGGAAGAATCAAATGGGCTTTTTTGGAAATATACAGTTGCTTCGTCAAATCATGCCCGCTGGCCGCCAACGCTTCCGCTTCCTGCTTGAACAAGAGCGGGTCAAGCACAACGCCATTTCCGATTACATTCACTTTCCCTCCCTGAAAAATACCGGAAGGTATCGAACGCAATACATGTTTTTCTCCGTCAAACTCTAATGTATGTCCTGCATTAGGGCCTCCCTGAAAACGCGTAACCATGTCGTATTTTGGAGTCAGCACGTCGACCACTTTGCCTTTGCCTTCATCTCCCCATTGCAATCCTAATAATACATCAACTTTCATTGTTTTTTATTTCTATCCCGTTAATATTCCCGTTTTTTCTGCTTGCCCTGAAGCCGCCTGCATTTATGGCACAACCCATAAATATAAAGCGAATGATAAACAGATGTGAAGCGGGAAACCTTCATCGAATCGATGCTTTTCCGCAACATCTCGTTCTTCAGCTCCCGAATCTCCCCGCACTGCATACAAATCAAATGTGAATGCATCTCTGCATACGCCCTCAATTCATACTGGTGGGAAGAAACCGGGAATTGATGCCTGACCACAAGACCGCATTCAACCAACACTTCTATCGTGTTATAAACGGTCGCCCGGCTCACATGGAAATTCAACTCCTCCAGCTTCTGATGCAACACATACACATCAAAGTGTCCTAAAAAATTACAGATACACTTCAATATGGCAAAACGTTCTTCCGTTCTCCTCAGACCTTTCTCTGCAAGGTATTTTGAAAAGCGTTCCTGTAACTCGGCATATTTTCCCGTATTCATCTTTACCCGGTGAAATTTTCACATGCCGACAAAGGTAGCGCATTTATTTGAATCTGAAAACCGGGACTAAAAAAAGCCAGTTCAAATTCCAAATCGTGATACATCTCCCGCTCTTCTGCATCAGCCGAGTCCTTGAAACGTGCAAATTCACCCAAAACCCGCTTTGCCTGTTCGCCTGACTGCCGCCCGTAACGCTTCAACG